>JADKJP010000003.1:300000-440774 GCA_016720935.1 Bacteroidota bacterium | reverse complement strand
AACATTTATTCCGGTCCGTTAGATTTCTTTTTGTTCATGGTTTAGAAGCATTGCGATTCCGACTACAACAGCGATCGCGAAAAAGAAATTGAATCAAGCTGGATGTAATCTTCCGTTTTAATTTCGAGACGGTTTACGATGTACAGGAAACAAGACTTCCAGTCCTACTGAAACAACAATAATAATTAGGCGGCGCCTGTCTTTCATTTGATAGATGTATTGATTCAGATGGCAAAAGTAATCATTGATTTGAATGCAGCCTGAGAATTTCAAGAGTAAAACCGGGAATTTCCTTTGTAAATTGCTTTCAGATCAGATAACCAATAGATTACAACCTCTCCAGTCACTATAGTCTAGCGACCGATCACTTCAAAGTTGCCATCGGTTGTGCATTTTCCAAATCCTGGGTCGCGATGAAAGCACAGGAACCAAACTTGCAAGATTCACGGACATTGATGCCACCCAGTACCGGGGCTCAACACCGCAGTGGTCATTGGTGTCTCTCAGGAAAATTTTCATCCAGGGTGGAGTAAAACAAAACCGTCTCCTTTGAATATGCCTGAGACAGTAATTCCGTCATTCCATATTCTGAATGTATTGCAGGTACATCAAATCCTTTGCAAACATCATGTATTTCTTCTTCTGACCATTTCCTTTTCTCCCTTCTATCCCTCCTGTTTCCATCACAATGAGTTCCTGAAAACTATGGAAATGTTTTTCCGCGAAATCAAGCAATGCAAAAGTCACTCCCAGGAGAATTGTTTTTGTCTCTTAGCTTTTTAGCGATTTCCCAGAAGATCGGATAATTCAGCAGAATGTTTCAGATAAAACCACTATGAG
The DNA here is from genome assembly GCA_016720935.1 of Bacteroidota bacterium. Taxonomy (NCBI): domain Bacteria; kingdom Pseudomonadati; phylum Bacteroidota; species Bacteroidota bacterium. The sequence goes on along the minus strand of JADKJP010000003.1, from coordinate 439,934 downwards.
GATTCTTGCTTTGACGGATCAGATCATCGGTCATCAAGATTAGCGGGATGAACCTTCCTGCCCATGCACAATAATAAGCGAACAATACCTTCAGCAAGTGGACCGCAAAACAATTCGAATCCTTTCAAGAAGTACGAGATTTCTGCAGATCAGGGAACAAAATGCCTGCTTACTTCCATTCCGGGTTGTTCCGCTGCTGCTGAAAACAGTATCGGAAATTCGTAAAGCCGGTGAGATCTCAAAGTTTTTGAAACGCAACAGAGAAATTTAAATTCTGCCGGATTTCCATACGTCTTTTCCAACGGGTCTCAGGGACGGGACGTACTTTCCATACACCGGATTAAATTCCACCTGGTGATGAAATCATTTATGAGCGAATGCAATTCATCGGTCTAAGTGAAAATATTTTTCGGATCAGTTGCCCTGCTGTTCCTTTCCACCTACAGCTTAATTGCTTTTTGTTGTTTCTGTGACGTGGATTATCTGTCGAATAATGTAAGCTAACATTTTGCTTTTGCCTTAATGCGAATTTTAATGAGATAAGCAAACAGTAATGAGATTCTGAGTTCGGCATAGTTTTGGAGAAAGTACCGTGCGTTCATACAGCTTCGGTTTCTCCATAAATGATCTTCAGATGATCCAAAGCATCACCAATCGCTGATTCAATCTCACAACGTTTAACATAGTTGCTCAACACATCCCGCAACTCGTGCAGGTTATGGGTGATGAGAACCATTTCATTGGGCTGGGTGGTTCCTTCTGCATCCCAAACCGGAACTTCTTTACTACTGAACGGAATTATATGTTGCAATCGCGTTCATTGCAGCGCGGGTGAGAAAACACAAGGCTTCCAACAGTGAATTAGACGCCAGCTTATCTGGTGTTCATGCACTGGTATAGTGGCACATTCTCCCCGCCGCATATAAATTTCAATGTTGCTGCGGCCGAATTCATCGACAACTATTCCTCCACAGATAGAGAGTTGGCGGTGTCAACAGGAACTGGCAAGTCTTTGAGAACGTCAATGCCAATGCTTTGGTACTTTTACTGATGTTTGGCATGCTCTACAAATTTACCGAAGGGAATGTGGCGGGCAATCCAGAAAAACAAATTCATCTCTGCCAATTTTCATTTCGTTATCAATCTCCGCGCGTGCGACAATATCGCGAGGCGCAAGAGATTTCCGTTCCCATATCGTACTTCTGCATGAACCGACACCATCTTGTGTTTTCAAACAGCCCGAAACCCCTTACAGCTTCGGTGATCAGGAATGATGATGTTCGCCGATTGTACAAAGCCGTTGGATGGAATTGAATAAACCCGCGTCCTTCACCTGCTCTTTGCCCGATAAACCATCGCGATACCATCACCGCAGCAATAACCGGATTGCGAGGCTTTGTAAACTTGTCCTGGCCCCGCCCGTAGCTACCAATGTCACTTTGCTAAGAATCGTTTCAAGGCTTTAGTCTGCAAGTTGAGGACATATGCTCCATAACATTCTATCCCTGCGTGCTGCGCATCACTTCTTTTCCAAGATGATGCTGCGTAATTATATCAACGGCAAAATAATGTGTAAATAGAAATATTGGGATGCTGATGGATCTGTTCCAGCAATGCACGTTCAATTTCATTTCCGTGCATCTTTGAAATGCAATACGCGATGCTCACTGTGTCCGCCTTCTTTTGCAAGATCGAACTTCCGGTTTCATTTTTATCAAACCTGGTTCCCCATTCGATAATCCCACGAATGCGCGGCCCTTCGGTAACGACCATTCTTACAATTCGTTCATCGCATAATCCGGCACCACATTCCAGAGTATCCTGAACATGTTTTTCAAAAGTATCCGACCGTGCATCACACCTGCAATCCCGCCCTGAGCATATTTGTATTGAATCTTCAGAGTTTGCTTTGGTGATAATGATAACCTTGCCATGTTTCGCCACTTTCAGAGCAAACGGTGGGTCCGGCAATCCCGCTTCCGATAACCAAAAATCTACTTTGTTTTGTGTAAAGGTAGTCATGTGGGATGGACGGGGTAAGGGGAGGAAAAACGGGAGACGAGGGACGGGGGGACGGGAGACAAGGGACTGCAATCCTTCTGAGGTTCTAGGTTGGAAGTCGGGAATCAGGAGTCGGGAGATTAAAACAATTTAACAACATTAACTAAGAAATCGGAACCCAATCGTCCTCGCCCCCGTCCTCGTCCCCAAAATAAATCGTATCTTTGCATTAGCTATGGAAATCAAAAAGTAATCACTGTTTATGCCGAGGCGACGCCGAATCCGGCGAGATGAAATTTGTAGTGAACCGCTACCTCCTTGAGGAAGGCAGTGCTTGAGTACACGTGTAGGATCAGGCAAAGAACTGCCCTTTTGGCCATGCAGCCTTTTGGGTTTTTACATTTCCGGCGTTTTTATCACGACAAATTTTGTAACGCTGACCAAAAACTCAGATGTGGACTGGTATGAAACCATGGGAATCTTCAGAGAGTTCATCAAAAGGTATCTGAAACCGGACAACCTTGTGTTTATCGGTCCGGTTGAACAAATTGCTGATCCGAAATCGACAGGACAAAAACTGCCTCTGCAATTGAAACCAAGATCATTGAAAACCTCGACGAATATGTTAAACCTGTCGAACAAGACGGCGGTGCGATTCGTTTCAAATCTTTTTCAGATGGTGTAGTTACATTAGTGATGGAAGGTTCATGCAGTGGCTGCCCATCTTCTTCACAAACATTAAAAGGCGGAATTGAAAAATTATTAAAAGCCTTGTACCGGAAGTGAATGAAGTTGTTGCTGAAGAAGGCTGATTATCTTAAAATCTTTTTTTCTATTTTTTCCAAAATCAAACTTGTCCAGCGAAAGGTATTTACGCCGGAAGGTGTGAACAGTTTGCCATAATTCCACGTAATCAATTTCCGGCAATTCAATTTTCGCGAAAGACTCAGGAGAAATAGTATCAACATCTGATTCCCTTTAATCGCGCAATCGTTATATGTGGAATCGATCCTGGTGTTGAATCTTTTATTGTCATGTATTGCTGTACTTCTGAAGCAACCTTTAGCTGATAAAACAGAAAAATTTTCTGATTTTTAAAAACGCCCAGAACATTGATGGCTTCTGCTGTGTCCGCGAAATTCTAATTGCTCAAATTCGAGATGAAAGGATGAATGTTGGACTGAGGACTCCCCGTATTTTTCTCTGATGAGAGGAATCTTCTTCTTCTACTTCACCTATAAAAATATTGTGATGTGCAGATTCTCTTCCGGTGCCCAGCGAAACCCTGCAGCATTTGCTGTATCTGGAAAACATTTGCTGCAATTGTTTCCGCAAATTCAATGGAAGAGGAAACTGCCAGAAATATTCGAACCATTTGTCAAAACATTAACTAAATCTGAAGATTTGCCATAATAAAAAGCGAGCAAAAAATTTATAACCTGGCATAGTGCTTATTAAAAAGAATATTAGTCATTACCTGATTAGCTCTTTACGGAAAAATCCAAATTATGATATTACAAAACCAAAGCAGACCAAAATAATACATCAGTTCATGGTTCTGGTAAATGAAAATTAAATTGAAACTTTGGTCCTTTTCGAAAACTATCTTCTTATTTGAAGAACGAGAAAGCTTTGATTTGTTTTTTCTTTTATTGAAGTATTCGGCAATTAATCTTCTTCCTCTTTAGTCAATTTATCCTGGCCACCGATACAATCAATATCCAAGTCAATTTTTATCGTCTTCATTTTTATTGATTTTGGAAATATTTGTCAATTAATATTTGCGCTGCTTTGGATTCAATAACTAATACCCTACCACCAATATGAACTGCACCAAGTGTCTTCACATAGTGACCAATTAACTGAGTCTTTGAAACGAAAGCAATATTTCCCTGATGTCCTCTTGAAAAGATAACTTACAGGCAAATGCTACCAAATTCCCAGCAACACCGGAATACATCTTGGATTTTCCTTTATTGAAAGGTGCACTCTCAACCAAAATGCATAAAAAACATGATCCACCTTAACTTCCAAACTGATTAATCCTGAATGATTGTGGAATTATTGATAATTGTCAATTTGTAAACTTCTCTGGCAGGATCACTAATTTCAGATTTCCAATTAAATGTCCAGCCATTTCCTTTGGTGATTGATTTCAAATCTAGTTTTGTTAATAGAGACACCTCTGTTTGAAAGATATCGCCAGTAACGACATTTTCAATTGAGTTTGTTAGCTTGTCGATAATAAAATCAAGCCCTTTTATCTTTTTCACCTAGCTAATTTACAAAAACAGACGATCATTTCCAAAGCAAATATTAGACATACATCTGATTTCTAGCATTTATTTGCAGTTTTATTTGTATTCGTGAAATCTACAATTCAAGTTTATTTAGAGATGACCCCTACCAATCTTATGCAGGGTTCCGAGGATAATGGAAGAGAACCTACATTAGAATTAGTTATGCCGCCACAATAATTTAACAAATTGAAGTTTAAGCGGCATTAATTACTTGCATGAAAAGATCTGAACCCCATTTGGGCTGGTTCAAATCCATTAACCATTGAAAATTTGATACAGATTAAACACTTTAAAGCCCCAGCAAAGTCTGCACCGGATCTTTGCCATGAAACAGCATCTTTGTTGGATCCTCCAGCATTTGTTTCACTTTAACCAGGAACCCGACAGACTCGCGACCGTCGATGATGCGGTGATCATAAGAGCGCGACATACGTGATCGGACGGATTTCCACCTTTCCATCGATAGCGACAGGACGCTCAACGATATTGTGCATTCCAAGAATCGCGCTTTGAGGAGGATTGATAATCGGAGTTGATAACATGGACCCGAAAACGCCACCGTTGGTAATCGTAAATGTTCCACCGGTCATTTCATCGATGGAAATCTTTCCATCACGAGCTCTTCCGCAAGCTCCATCACGTTGGCTTCGATCTGAGCCAGACTCAAAGTTTCTGCATTGCGAATCACAGGTACCATCAATCCTTTCGAGCGCTCACCGCGATTCCAATATCACAGTAATCATGATAAACCAGGTCTGTACCATCAATGCGTGCATTCACCGCAGGGAAAGCATACAATGCTTCACACACCGCCTTTGTAAAAAACGACATGAAACCCAGATTTACACCATGAGCTTCTTTGAATTTATCTTTATACTGTTTACGAATATCCATAATCGGACGCATGTCAACCTCGTTAAACGTGGTCAGCATTGCGGTTTCCTGCTTCACCGCAACGAGTCGTTCCGCAACTTTTTTACGGAGCATACTCATCTTCTCCCTGCGCTCATTGCGTTCACCACCCGGATTGAGAGGCGCGACCGCTGAAGCATTTGCCGGAACATTACCGGCATTGAGTACATCTCCCTTAGTAATTCTTCCACCTTTACCGGATGCACTTACCTGCGCCGGAGCGATGCCTTTTTCTTTCATCAGCTTTTCGGCAGCAGGAGAAGGAATGCCGGCAGCATAAGAAGCCGGTGCTACTTCTTTCGCAGCCACAGCAGGTGTCGCGACAGGAGCTGCAGTTTCATTTTTTGCTTTTGGCTTTTCCTCCTTTTTAATCTCAGGCGCTACTCCATCTGTATCGATAGAACAAACAACCGCGCCTACAGCGACAGTTTCTCCTTCTTTCGCAAGAATTTTTATTGTCCCTGAGGCTTCAGCATTCAGTGTCAACGTTGCTTTGTCGGAATCAATCTCACAGATCTCATCATCCTTTTCAACGTATGCGCCATCTTTGCAAATCCATCTTGCTATCTGAACTTCAGTGATGGATTCACCGGGGCTGGGGACTTTCATTTCGACTTTTGACATAGGAATAATTTTTTTCATTGCGTCTTTTGGGCTTTTGCCGAAAATATTTCGCGCAAAGACGCAAAGAGACGCAGAGGGATATTATTGAGAGATGGCTACTTTTTCGAAGACTCTGTTGAGGAGTTCCTTTTGTTCGCGTTCATGAGTTTTGTGAGATCCTGTGGCAGGACTGGCGCTTTCTGATCTGGCGATGACTTTGAAAGAAATATCCTGACAAGTCCTCAACAAATATGACCAGGCACCCATGTTGATCGGCTCTTCCTGCAACCAGATCCACTCTGTCGCTTTTGAATATTTTTTCTTCAAGGCGATCAATTGTCCGGCAGGGAAAGGATACAATTGCTCCAGTCTTACCAATGCGATATCATTTGCCTGATCTTTTTCTTTTTGTTCCAATAATTCATAGTACACTTTGCCGGAGCAAACCACAACTTTTTTAACCTGTTTTGCATCCGCGCTTACATCATCAATCACTTCGCGGAATCCACCTTTTGACAAATCATCAAAAGAAGAAACACAACGTGGATGACGCAACAAACTCTTTGGAGAAAAACAACCAAAGGTTTTCTGAACGGACGTTTTAACTGACGACGCAATGCATGAAAGAAGTTCGCTGGCGTAGTGCAATTCACAATCTGCATATTGTGTTCAGCACATAGGTTGAGGAAACGTTCCAGACGCGCGCTCGAATGCTCCGCTCCCTGGCCTTCATAACCGTGAGGCAATAACATGACGATGCCATTCATCCGGTTCCATTTGTCTTCGGCGCTGCTGATGTACTGGTCAATCACAATCTGCGCACCATTCATGAAATCACCAAACTGCGCTTCCCAGATTACAAGAGCGTTTGGTGTCGACATGGCATAACCATATTCAAATCCAAGAACCGCATATTCCGAGAGCAGAGAATTGTAAATAGAAAATGACGCCTGCTTTGGATCTACATTAGCAAGAGGTGTATACTGTTCTTCAGAATCCTCCACACGAACAACTGCGTGACGGTGAGAAAAAGTTCCACGTTCTACATCTTGTCCACTGAACCGGATAGGGAAACCGTCTTTCAGCAGTGTTCCATAAGCCAGTAATTCCGCCATGGCCCAATCTGCTTTTTCATCCGTGACAAGTTTTTTTCTGTCTTCGAATAAGCGGACTGTCTTACTGAAGAATTTTTTATCGGAAGGAAGTGTCGAGATTTTATTTCCGATATCGATTAAGATTTTTTTCTCTACTCCCGTTTCAGGAGAAGTTTCGAAATCGGATTCATTTGAAATGCGTAAACCTTTCCAGCTTCCTTCGAGGTGTGGAGAAACTTTCTTTTTACTTTTTGATTGTCGGGCTGTATCCAGACTAATCTGGAGCATGGCTTTGAATTCTTTTTCGAGCTCACGCGCCAGGCTTGCCTCCACTTCTCCCTGAGAGAGAAGTTTCGCATTGTACACTTCACGAGCATTCGGATGTTCCGCGATTGCTTTGTAGAGCAAAGGTTGTGTGAACCGGGGCTCATCGCCTTCGTTGTGACCATATTTCCGGTATCCGAGAATATCAATGAATACATCACGGTGAAATTTCTGTCTGAACTCCATTGCGAGTTCGATGGTGTAGACCAATGCTTCAACATCATCTCCATTTACGTGGAAGACAGGAGAGAGCGTGACTTTGGCAACATCCGTACAGTATGTACTTGAACGACCGTCGATATAATTTGTAGTGAATCCGATTTGATTATTCGTTACCAGGTGAATGGTTCCGCCTGTCCGATATCCTCTCAGCAAAGACATTTGAATTACTTCATACACGACACCCTGACCGGCGATTGCGGCGTCACCATGAATCAGAATGGGCGCGATCTGATCTTCATTACCACCGGGAGTGTTGTCAATTTTGGAACGCACAACACCCTGTACAATCGGATCAACCGTTTCGAGGTGAGAAGGATTTGGAGCGACACTGAGGTGGATTTTCTTTCCAGAAGTTGTGACAACATCACTGGAAAAACCAAGATGATATTTCACATCACCCGCGAATTCCATGTCATCGTATTCTGTCCCTTCAAACTCGCCAAATATTTCTTCATAGGTTTTACCAAGGACATTCGCCAGAACATTCAGTCGTCCGCGATGAGCCATACCGATGACAAATTCTTTAATCCCCTGCTCTGCTCCTTTTCAATAACAGCATCGAGGGCGGGAATCAGGGTTTCGCAACCTTCGAGAGAAAATCTTTTTTGCCCCACAAATTTTGTATGAATGAAATTTTCGAAAGCGACAGCTTCGTTCAGCTTTGTCAAAATCTTTCTCTTCTTTTCAATGGGAAAAGCAACAGCATTTTTTTTGCTTTCCATTTTTTGTTCGAGCCAGTCGACAATTTCCGGAGTACGGATGTATTTGTATTCTGCACCAATGGAAGCGCAGTATGTCTCCTCGAGATGGTTGACGATGTCTTTTAATTTTGAAGGACCAATACCGATGAGTGATCCTGCCTGGAAAACTGTTTCCGCATCAGCAGCACTCAATCCAAAATTTTCCAGTTCCAGTGTGGGAGTATACTTCCTCCGTTCGCGCACCGGATTGGTTTTCGTAAACAAGTGTCCGCGGTTACGATAGCCGTTGATCAGGTTTACGACATTGAATTCCTTCTGAAAATTTTCAGGAACAGCATTTTGCTTTGATGTTGTTGAGCCGGGAACATCATAGGAAGTCCGTGCAAACTCAAAACCTTCAAAAAATTTCCTCCAGCTTTCCGGAACAGATTCCGGATTTGTCAAAAACTGCTGATATTGAGCTTCAATCTGCGAAACATCCGCATTACCGAGATAAGAAAATTTGTCCATTTTAAAATGAGGGTGAGAGCGGACAAAGGTACGGATACTTTTTTAATGGATAGTTGAAGGTTTTTCGTTGTTGGTTGTTCGTTTTTCGTTATTGGTTTTTAGATTTTCTTTGTTCAGAACAGGAAATTCTTTTCAGAAAATGTTGTATCAATTTTCTGATTATGATCCATAAAAACTCATATTCACGCTTCCGGTTGAATCCTCACCTCCACTTCCTCGCGGATCGCTTTGCCTTTGGAGAATTTCCTGCGGTACTGTTTCATCCAGATCATCATGGCAGGCACTCCGATGATGGTTGGCCAGAGCCACTGAATACTCACCGGGAGCCATTCAAAATTAAAATTCACAGCAGAAAAGGCGGAAACGGCCGCGATGTAAGCTCCAATCATTCCACCCATGTGGCTGAAAAACCATTTTCCTTTTGTTTGCGCAGGTCTGACGAATGAAACAAGATCCCTGAGACTGTTGAGGGATCCGATTGTTCCGAAAACAATTGAAATTACCCCGAAAGAATCAGGAAGTTTTCCGATTCCGATAATCAACAAAGTCAGACAAAACAACGCGTTCAGAATTACAACGAACCAATCGATAAATGCCACGTCTTTCCAGCTTTTGATATTTTTCCGGTACAAGGAACGATACCCTGAAAAAGCCAGATAAAATGAAAACACCGCGACGAGTGTCAGGAATAAATTGTTGTGCATCGGTGCCATTACCAGGGCAGCTCCGCACACTCCTGCCATTGCCCAGAAAAATACTTTTCCCCATTTACGGTGGGAATCGCCGCCTTTTTTAACAGCCATAGCAACAGGTGCAACAAAAAATGCGGTAAAGCCGCAGACGATGTGGATGGTGAGGAAGAGGTTGAAGAGGGACATGAGAATGAGTTGTTGAGTTATTTGGTTATTGGGTTATTGGGTTATTGAGTTGTTGAGTTGTTGAGCTATTGGGTTATTGAGTTATTGAGTTATTGAGTTTTGAGTTAGAGTTGGTTGGTTATTTAGTTATTGGTAGTTATTGGCTGGGTTATTGAGTTTCGAGTTCGAGGCTTGGGGTTTGAGGTTTTTTGTTTTGTGAGGGCAAATTTAGGGGGCGAAAACAGGGGTGGCGGGGAATTGGGGGGAATGGTTGGGAATTGGGACAAAAAGGGAGCTTTGGGACGAATGGCTTAAAAATTCAGGCGAAATGGGAAGGTGGAAATATTAGAAAGACAAAAATTTGCCTTCATTTTCAGTCAGACCAATAAGTTGTTTTGAGAAATTTTTCTTTCCGGATGAAATCAAACCGACTTCTCCAGGCTATGCAATCGTTCATGCAACTCTTGTCCGGTTCGTCGGGCAACAGGAATAGTCTCATCAGTACCTGAAAAATGCAAACGATAGCCCTGTGAATTTCCTGAAACCGAGTCGACTTTGGTCAGGTTCACGAGAAATGAACGATGACAGCGAAAAACAAAAGGATGATTTAGCTGACTTTCTGTTCTTTTCAGACTGGATCGCAACAAAACGGATTTAACCTGTCCGTCTTTTCTGAAAATAATTTTAGAATAATTATCCGCTGATTCGATAAACAAAAGCGAAGATGAATCTACTTTCAAGGGCTCGTCCTTCTCATTTTCTGAAAGTAAAGTCCACTCTACCTGCTCGGGACGCTTTTCAATTTTGGATACTTCTTTTTCAATCTGTTTGGCCTCTTCCACATTGAGAGTAACGAAGCGACTGTAGTTCAACATCGTGGTGGAGCCCGCGACGACCACAGCGACTGCAACAGTTACAAATTGGAAAAACAGAAAACTTCTCCAGACCAATGGCAAACCGGTCATGATATGGGTGTACAACCAGTTACCGATTCCAATGCAGAAAAAAATAAAAACGAAATAGGCGATGTTTTTCCCTACCGTCCACTTCTCCTCCCTGAAAAAATTCTTAAAAATCAAGGGCAAAGGAATAATGAGCAGCACAACCAAAGTCGTTACGGCTCCATAACCAAGAATAAAAAGGTGAGTGTTATAAACCTCCACACCGGAAATGCCAAAGGGCTCAAAAACCCAGAGAAATGCAAAAACAATCAACCCGCTCACAAACGCCGCCCGGATTCCCTTCTGAATCTTCCATTCTTTTGGGTAGGGTTGGTTGAGGAGTTTAAACATTTTTAAGGTAGGGGATAATTGTTCGAGGTTCGAGGTTTAAATTATGAAAATTGACGATTTAAAGATAGTATTTGACTCTGAGTGGGCAAAAAGGTTCCGGGTTTCGGGTTCAGGGTTCCGGGTTATGTAGAACGCATCCTTTTCCTCTTATTGAATTAAACTTACAAGACAAATTAACAAATATCAATCTCTTTAGAATAAACATAAAACCCGGAACTCTGAACCCGGAACCAAAAACCCTGTTAAAAACAAATCCTCCCCCCTAAAAAAGTCTTTGAAATTTCCATATATCTTCGTAAGAACCAAAATCATATTCCCATGAGACGTCTTTTACTCTTAATGAGTTTTTATTTCCTTGCTGCGAACCTTACTGCACAGGTTTCAACGATCAGCCCTGACTTTGCTTTCCAGGGAACAACATTAACTACAACCATTACACTTGCGAACGGAATATTATCCTCGGTATCACCACCGATGAGTTCGACAGATATTTATCTCGAACAGAACGGAGTTCAGATCTTCACTGACCTTTTTGATCCGAGCCAGATCTATTCCGATGGTTTTGGTGGGTATTCAGATTCATTGTATACAGATTTCACAATTTCCGCGATCGCACAACCGGGTTGGTATGATGTCCATGTTATTACTTATACAATGGATCCATTCCCTCCATTCAATTTGAATCCACTGGATAACGTCCTGACAAGTGGTTTCCTTGTGCGACTTCAGGGAAGTTGCGCTGTTCCAACAGGTGTGAATGCAGGCAATATCACCAATGTCTCTGCAGACATTACATGGGATGTTCAAACCGCGGATACGTTCCGGATTCGTTATGCGATCAACGGAACAACTAATTATTTGTATAAAGATGTGGATGGTGCCGGTGGCCCGGTGAGTACTACTCTCACTGGTTTATTGCCGGGAACTGATTACAGTATTGAAATGGCAACACGCTGTTCAGGTATCCCAAGTACGTATACAATTCCGATTACTTTCACGACAGACTTTACTCCGGTAAATTGTCTTGTTCCGGGGCAACTTGATGTTACAAATATCACCAATACAACTGCTGATTTCAGCTGGACTCCATTCATCTTAGCCGATACTTTCCGTACACGTTACGCGGAAGATGGTACGAGCAATTACATCTATATTGATTCAGATGGAGGAAATGGAAGTTTGGTTTCACTTGCCAACCTGAATCCGGGAATGACTTACCAGATCCAGGTAAGTTCTATCTGTAGCGGTGTGAGCAGCGGTTATAGTCAGCCTTATATTTTCACTACGGATGTAACTCCTGTTCCTTGTATCAGACCATATGGAATTACCGCTCCTGTAGTAACAAATACAACAGCTCAAATCGACTGGACACCTTATGTAACAGCTGATACTTTCCGTTTACGATATGCTGTATTTGGAACAAGCAATTATCGTTATGTTGATGTTGATGGAGGACTCGGAAATTCACACACATTAACCGGTCTGGATCCTGCAACCACTTACAGCATCCAGGTTGGAGCGATTTGTACCGGAACAAGAATCGGGTATAGTCGTGCCACAACATTCACCACTGCAAGCACTCCTGTTAACTGTGTGAAACCATTCGGACTTTCACAATCAAATACCACGAATACAACGGTTACTGTGAGCTGGTCGCCGTATGTTGTCGCTGACACTTTCCGAATTCGTTATCACGAATTCCTTTCTGCTGTTTACCAATACAAGGATGTTGATGGTGCCGGTGGTACAGTAAGCGCGAATCTTTCGAACCTGAATCCGAATACGCTTTATGCTTACCAGGTTGCATCGGTTTGTAATGGAGTAAGTTCAGGTTATAGCAGCAATTCAACATTTACCACACTTGGAAATATTGCCGCTTGTATTCGTCCGTACGGATTGTCCACTACCAACATCACAAATTCAACCGCATTGGTGAGTTGGGATAACTTTGTTTCCGCTGATACTTTCCGTATTCGTTATGCAGTCAATGGAACCACGAATTATCTTTATGTTGATCAACCGGGTTCTTCAGGCAATTCGGTAATTCTTTCCAATCTCTTACCAAACACTACTTATCAATACAGAGTCAGCGCGATCTGTACAGGTTCCAGCAGTGGATATAGTCAACCGTCAACCTTTACTACATCAAGCGGTGCCGTTGCCTGCGCGATTCCTTATGGTTTGTCGAATACTCCGTTGAACAATACCAGTGCTACTGTCAGCTGGACACCATTGGTTACCGCGGATAGTTTCCTTGTTCGTTACTCGATATTTGGAACCACTAACTACATCTGGAAAAAGATCCTGGGTACAGGAGGTGTAACAAGCACTACTCTCACCGGACTTATTCCTAATTCACAATACCAGTGGCAGGTACGTCCGATTTGTAACGGGGTTCCTGCAGGACCATATTCCGTATCGGACGTCATTAATGTTCCTCCTTCTCCTGCACGTTTGAGCACACCGCTTGCTGACGACCGTTTTGTTGTTTACCCTAATCCTGCTACAGAACTCGTGAACATTCAATTTGAATCAGCGACAAATGAAAAAGCGATAGTTCAGTTGATCGATCTGACAGGCCGGATTTTGAAAAATAATGAATTCAGCGCTGTTAGTGGCAACAACATGATTACATTGCCACTGCATGGTATTTCAAGAGGTGTTTATACATTGATTATTCAAACCGGTGACGTGAGAAGACAATCCCGGATCAGTGTAGAATAAAAACCATTCAATTTTAATTAAAAAAGGGGTGGCCAAAAGGTTACCCCTTTTTTTGTAAACGAATTGAAAATTTAATTTCTCAGATTCACAGGATATTGGCTGTTAAATAATTTTAACATTGCATATGATGTCGGCATTTTCTCTAATCTTGTATTGAGAATTTCAACATCAGAATTTAACTCAGATAACAATTAATTATTTTCAAATAAATATTTCAAGCTATGCTAAAAGATACCCTCCTCGAATTCTACGAACGTGATCTGCAAAAATTATCTGAAGAAATTAATGCTTACGAAAACGAACAGGTTATTTGGATGACGAAAGACGGGATTAATAATTCTGCAGGAAATCTTTGTTTACATCTCATCGGTAATCTGAAACATTTTATTGGCGCTACACTTGGTAATACCGGCTATATCCGTGAAAGAGACAAGGAATTCTCCTTGAAAAATATCCCTAAGTCTGATTTGATTAGTTCAGTTCACGAGACAAAATCAATCGTATTAAAAACCTTGCAGAAGCTGAGTGCGGAAGATCTGGAAAAAGACTTCCCTCTGGAAAAGCACAACAAGATCGTGACCACTGAAAATATGCTGATCCACTTACTGATCCATCTCGGATACCACCTTGGACAAATTAATTATCACAGAAGAATTTTAGCCCAATAAATTTAATTCCTGAAGTCATCATTGGCCTGATCAGGAAGAGACAAAATTGATTTCTTGTAAGTTCGCCTAATAACATGCCTGCCGCTTTGATAATTTCATTTGGCAAATGAAAAAGAAAAAAACATTTCCACTGTATTTGCTTTGCTTGTTGCATCTGCTACTATCAGTCAGCGCGCTTGCAGCAGGATATTCGTTCATTACTGATCCGGACGGAAGCGGCTTAGGCATCAACCTTTCTTATCTAAACCGAACACCCTTTAACAGCTTCTTTCTTCCCGGACTGATCCTGCTTATCTTCAATGGGCTGTTTCCTCTTTTCATTTTTATTGGATTATTTTTTCAACCGAAATGGAAATTTGCAGTTATACTGAACATCTATCCTGAAAAACACTGGTCGTGGACCTACTCGCTGTATTCAGGAATCATTCTTATCTCCTGGATCGCTGTCCAAATTACCATGGTGGAGTATTTTATTTTACAACCTGTTTGTATAGGAATAGGATTAATGATTTTGATACTGACGCTGCTTCCTTCGATACAAAAGTATTTTTCGCTGAAATAATTTTAATTATCCCTGACACAGGCAATTCATGCCGGAATCCAAGGAATCTATTCCGGATTTTTTCCTATTTTAGTGAACTTGAGTCTGTCTGAATATTTTCGAAACCATTACCAACTGTAAATAATCTTATGAAAAAGAATTCTCCCCTGTTCTTTCTGATTTTTGTTCTCGCAATTTGCTTTCAACAAAAAGAATCCAATGCACAGGCGACGCCTGAATGGACAAGAACAATCAATGCATTCCCGGATTCCTTCCCGGTTTATCCTGTTCGCATTCTGCATGACATGAACAGCAATTATTATGTGCTCAGCACCTATCAGCACAGTATTACCGTCACGAATTCAATTGTGAAAATTGTTTTGACACAATACGATTATACCGGAAATGAAAATTGGCGATTGGTCTATGATCACAATGGAAGCGGTGAGCCACGTGGATTTGACATGACGCTTGACAATGCCGGTAATTGTTATATCGCCGGAGCATTTATGGGAACAATCAACATGGAACCCATTTTACTAAAGGTAACATCGACTGGTACTGTAGCCTGGCAGCATACCGGAACCACCGCTTTCAATACAGGACATTTCACCAAAATCATTTTCAAAAACAACAAACTGTTTCTGAATTGCAGTAGCGGGGTAGCGGTTTTCGATACTGGCGGCAATGAGGTCTGGTCAGTTGCGCTTAGCACATTTGATATGGCAGTAGACGATTCGAGCAGAGTCATTGTTTCCGCGTTCTCTTCTGGATCACAGACATTATTCAGGTATAATGCCAATGGAACTTTAGACTTTTCAGATTCTACTATTTATGGCTCAAGGGTAATCTGTGATGCTCCCGGAAATATCTACATTCTTGGTCAAGAGAATGGTTACTCCTTTGTAAAATATGATAACAACGGACAATTCGTATGGTCAAGAGATCATCTTGCTACTCCTCAGCCATTCCTGGACGCAGGTCTTGAAATGATTATGGATTATGCCGGAGATATTTACCTCATTGGATTGCAGGATAGCATTTTCAAATTCTCTTCTTCCGGAAATATCATCTGGGCAAAATCAATGAACGGGCTTGACGGAAGTAAATTAAGCGCTCAAATCCTCTCTTCCAATTCGCTGGTAGTTACAGGCAGCTTAAACGGTTTCGCAGGTTATGATCTGGTTGTATCCGCTTTTGATTTGAACGGACAGGTTAACTGGTTGGGATATTACAGTGGAAATACAGGCGGTCGTGAATTTTCTCAGGATATTTCAGTTGATGGAACCGGAATTTATGTAATTGAAGACAATGACAACTACACGACGCTGGTAAAATTTAAAAATCCAACGATGGATACGGTTGTTGATTACAACCTTATTTGTGTGGATAGTGTCTGGTATGATCCAATTTATCCGAATTTAATTCATGTGAATGTTTTTAACGGCGGACAAACACAGATCAATTATCCTTCGATACAAATCGTTTCACCTTTGGGTGACACGATTGGCAATCCGAATAATTATGTAAACTTTTTCGCACAGCTCGGGAATACTTACCAGGAATATGTGGATACCATTGTTGAAGCAGGCATCACCGATTTCAGCAACTACACTTTTCTGTTAAGCGAACTATTTGGAGCAACTACCAACCAAATCTCCTGGTGCATTTCAACCTCAGTTCCGGAACTGAACAGTAGTGATTTTGCATTGTATCCAAATCCTGTCGGATCAATGTTGCATATTCATTTTAAAACTAATGCTGATTCAGAGATGCGTATTTCAATTTATTCGATGACCGGAGCACTTGTTTTTCGCGAGAAATACAATTCGAAAAACGAATTAACATTGGATCTTAATTTACTCTCAAGCGGAATTTACAACATCGTTTGCGAAAACTCTACCGGAATCTCCGCAAAGAAATTCATGAAACAATAAAAACACAAGAGAACTAACAACTAACCACTAACCACTAACCACTAACCACTATCAATGCTTGGACTTCTTGGATTACTTCTCTTTGCATGGTTTGGTGGCTCCATCTATGCTTTTCTTGCAGCAATAAATTTACGTGACAAAGTCAAAAGACAGGATGCAACCATCCAGCAAATCCAGGAAGAGCTCAGAAGAGTTAGGGAAGGCGACCAGAAAAAAGAAACAAGTGAAAAATCCAGTCCAAATGAACCGGTAATCGTCCCGCAATCTGAACCACCAACCTATATTCCAACACCCTCGGTTGAACAGGAGCGAATTCCGGTTGTACCTGTCGTGCTTCATGAAACCATTCTCGAACCGGAAATACGAAAACCTCAGCCACCGCCTCCACCGCGTAAACCCAGCAGGACACAGGAAGAATGGGAAGCATTGATTGGTGGAAAAATCCTAAACAGAATTGGCGCTCTTGCGTTGATCATTGGGGTTGGATTCTTTTTAAAATACGCTTTTGACAACAACTGGATCACTGAAACCATGCGTGTTGTTATTGGCGTGGTGACGGGTTTTGCATTGCTCTTTGGCGGGGATCATTTTCAGAAAAAGAATTACAAAATCTTTTCCCAGGGACTTTCAGGTTCCGGAATAGCGATCCTTTACCTGTCGGTTTATTCAGCGTTCAACTTTTATCATCTCGTACCACAAATTGTTGCGATGTTGATGATGTCAGCAGTTACAGTGATTACATTCTGGCAGGCATTCAAATACGATTCTCAGGTGATTGCACTTTTCGGCTGGTTGGGTGGTTTTCTTACTCCGTTTTTATTGAGTACCGGGCAAGCCAATGAAATTGGTTTATTCTCCTATATCGCATTGCTTGATTTGGGTTTGCTATTGGTTGCTTCAAAAAAAGAAAAATGGTTTTTACTGGAGCCCTTGAGTTTACTTTCTACTATTCTAGTCTTTTCACTTTGGTTCGGCGAATTCTATTCAGATGATGATTTGTTTATCACCATTGGTTTCAGCATTGTATTCTGGCTGCTCTTTGCCGGTGTCGAATTCATCAGAATAAATTCTACCTCCATTGCGATCAAATTGCATCATCAGTTTATATCTCTTGCCAATGGTGCATTTTTGTATCTGTCTCTCTTCAGCGCCATCAATCCGCATCATCATCAGTGGATGGGTCTGGTGACAACTGTGCTTAGTGTTATTTATTTTCTTATTTTTTTATGGATCCGCAAGAAAAGATCCGGAGAAGAAATTATCCAGGTGCGTTATCTGCTCTCCGCGCTTCTTTTATCGGTCATTGCATCAGGAACCCAGTTTGACGAACTCGAAATAACCATTGCCTGGGCAATAGAATCCTTCCTGGTTATCCTATTAGCGATGCGTTACAAACACGCCATTGCTTTATTCAGCGGAGTAGGAATTTTAGTTTTTGCTTCAATCTCTTTTGTTGTTGCGAAAGATGGTTTCGAAATCCCATTTACACGTTATCATTTTCTCGCTAATATCCGTGCATTGGCATTACTGACTATGGCTTGCTCCGCGTTTTTATCTTATAAAATCACCACAAATTTTCAACATAAATTTTCATCGAAAATACGAGATGTATTGTGTTACGCCTGGATACTGTTTCTTACCGCTTTAATGACCATTGAAACCGGAAATTACAGCGGTCAATTGATGTACATTTCTGAGCCTACATTTGCAACATGGATTCAAAGGATGTCGGTTTATATTTTATCCATGGAATGGAACTTGTTTTCACTCTTACTTTGGTATTTCTCCAGAAGATATGGAAATGAAGCGATGTTCAAAGGAGCACTCGTGCTTTTGTCACTTGCCTTATTCAGCGCGATTCCCGCTTCACTTGATCAATTCCGTCCCATAGAGTTTTATCACAGCATTTTCAACTATCGTTCCGGAGCACTAGCGTTCCTGGCCCTTGGATTATTTCTTCAATCAAGATGGACCGACATTTACACTCTGAAATTTTCATTTCACCGTCTGAGTGATTTGCTCAGGTTAGGTATTGTTGTAACATTATTTATCTTTCTTACTGTAGAGGTACGTGATTATTTTTTCCTAAAAATCGCGAAAAACGCAAGTGGATATGATACTGTAAGCACGATGTACAGAAACACCTGGAAGAACCAGCAACAATTGTCAATTTCAATTGCCTGGCTTGCATATTCTATGCTCTTGATGGTGATCGGAATCTACAGGAAAAGATTAAACATTCGCATAGTTTCCATCCTGTTGTTCGGATTGACTATCGCAAAAGTATTTTTCTATGATCTTTCTTATCTGGATTCCCTGAACAGGATCATCTCCTTCATTGGACTTGGAGTAATACTCATTCTGGTATCCTTTCTTTATCAGAAATACAAACACATCATTGGCCTTACTGGAAAGAAATCAGAATAAAATTAAAAGGAAGAAAAATATTGTTCCGGTTTTAGTGGTTGTCGTCTACGACCTTTCCGGAACCGATGACTTTCGATGTAAGGTCCGGTTTCCCACGGTATCTTACAGTTCCGCTACCGGTAACTTTTACTTCAAGCTCTTTTATAGCATATACTGTTGCGTTACCGCTACCGGCCATTTTTACGGTTGCTTCATTACAGGGCATTTTATCAGCAAGAATATCACCCGATCCGGCAATTACAATTTTCTGAACATTGGCCGATCCGGCAAGCATTATACTTCCAGATCCAACAACATCCGATTCGATACTGGCCGCAATAAATTTACCATCGATTTTTCCGGAACCGGAAATCCTCAATTTGATTTCGTCCACAACAAATGTATCCGGAATATAGATCCTTCCACTTCCCGCGAGATCCAGACGATTCAAATCAGGAAGAGTGACGACAACTTTTATGGGTTCATGAATTCCAAAACATCCTTTGCTTGTAATCTTTAAAAGACCACCATCCACCTCCGTCTTAATTTTTTCAAGAATATTTTGCTGAGCAACAATATTAATCACTTTGCTCTTGCCGTTGATGACCGAAACATCAGCGTCGATGTCGACGGAGATACCGTTTGCTCCATCTACAGGGCGTTTATCCGAAACAAGTTCTCCCTCTCCATCAATGCAATTAAGACTGCAGGAACTGATCCCCAATAATACCGAGAGACACAATAATGAAATCAAATATATTTTCCTGTTCATTTGGATTGATTTAGAAGCATCAAACGTAACTTATTCTCCTTTGAATAACAAGAAAATACTCCCGGGTCCGGATTGCATAAGCGGAGTTTCCGGTTCATAATCGAATTTCCAAAAAGCTAATTGGACACGAGATTCATTTCTTTTAGATAAATTCTCCGGAATTTGACAGAATCGTGTTGAAAATCTATCTTCGTAATGAATCCAAATCCTAAAGTACATCCAACACTTTCTTCTATCCTGAACACTTTTAATAATTCAACCAACTATTCATTCAATGAAATATCGCTATTTAAGTCTGCTAGTCTTTCTTTCCTTTTTTTTAATTTCTGCAGATAAGAAACAGGACTTATCCAAAGAGTCTTTGATAAAAGACATTGATGATTATGCAAACAAAATAATCCGTAATCATGCGCATCCGTTTAATTATATAAAAAAGGAACAGTTTCTGGATTCAATAAAGGCTTTTAAGGAAAAAGCACCCGGAATGAATGTTGACGAATTGCAGGTCGGATATACCCGTATCAATGCACTACTATTAGACCCACACACTTCCCTGGATTTCCCTAGAGAGAAAAGCATTCCAATTATTGTTAGTTTGTTTGATGATGGAACATTTGTAACTGCAGCTTCCATAAAACATGTTCGCCATCTGGGATCAAGAGTTCTCGCGATGAACGATATTCCGATGGATACAGTCTTGAAAAAAATGAAAAGCCTCATTGGTGCATTGAACCCAAGCTGGATTAAACACAGCTTACCAATCTTGCTTTCCAATGCATCATTACTGTACGGAATGCATTTGATCGACAACAAAGATTCCGTACCGATTACATTTGTCAATGAAACAGATACCACCAGGCAAATGGTGTCAACAGAAAATGAATACAGTTTCGAACTGCAAGGCTATAAGCCAGCCGCGCATATGTTACGCATGGGGAATACGCAAAATTACTGGTATCAGTACCTGGAAGACAAAAAGTCATTGTACATTCAATACAGAAGTTGTTTTGAAATTACGGACAAACCTTTCGCAAAATTCCAGGAAAATGTAATGGCTGAAATTCAGAAGCAAAAGCCTGAAAGAATCATTATTGATGTTCGGGCTAATTCCGGAGGAAGAGTAAACGTATTCAATCCACTCATCAAAGTGCTTGCACGAGACAGCATTAGCAAGCTTGCAAAATCAAGCGTATTGATTAGTCGAAAAACCTTTTCAGCTGCTATCTGGAACACCTTTGAATTAAAAAATCAGCTCCAGGCAACATTGATAGGAGAAGAAACCGGTGGCGATCTTAACCACCCCGGAGCAGTGGTCAATTTCACGTTGAAACATTCAAAACTGAAAGTCTACTATTCCAAATACGATTTTTATATGGATGCCAGAGTAAAAGGCGGAATCCTGCCCGACATTACCGTGCCTCACACATTCGCTGATTACAAAAATGGAATTGACCCGGATCTGGAAAAAGCCCTGACCTACTGATTATTATTGAATCATCAGATAATGAATTCCTTAGCAGGTTTGTCTCTTGATGTGGCAAACCTGATTTTTTTTGGAAGGATTATCACTACCTTTATTCTCCTAAATTTAATCTCCTTCATCCTATGTCATCGAACGTTCGTGCCCTGTCTCCGGCTCCACTCTGGAATAATTTTGCCGACCTCAACGCAATTCCACGTGCTTCTAAAAAAGAACAACGTGTCATCGAATTCGCGAAAAACTTTGGAGAAAAATTAGGTCTGCCTACTCATGTTGACGGGATCGGCAATGTGATTATTAAAAAACCGGCCAGTCCTGGAATGGAAAAAAAGATGACCATCGCTTTGCAAGGCCATCTCGACATGGTTCATCAAAAAAACTCTACAACACAATTCGATTTTGATACACAGGGAATCGACATGATAGTAGACGGAGATTGGGTTAAAGCCAATGGCACAACTCTTGGCGCCGACAATGGAATCGGAGTAGCATCCATCATGACCTTACTCGCTTCAAAAGATATTCCGCATCCACCACTCGAAGCCCTGTTCACGATCGATGAAGAAACCGGAATGACCGGAGCACTCGGACTTAAAGGAGGATTGCTCAATGCTAAAATCATGCTCAACCTTGATACAGAGGATGACCGTGAACTCACGATTGGTTGCGCCGGAGGTGTTGATGTGACTGCAAATGGTACTTATAAAGAAATCGCAGTAAATGCCGGTAGCAAAGGACTTCGTATCCAGGTAAAAGGACTTACCGGAGGCCATTCGGGGATGGACATTCACAAAGGAAGAGGAAATGCAAACAAAATCATGAATCGCATCCTCGCATCTGCACTTCAGAAATTCTCATTTCAGTTGAACTCGGTTGACGGCGGTAGTTTAAGAAACGCGATTCCACGCGAATCGGTTGCTGAACTTGCAATCTCTTCTGATCAGTTGGCAGGATTCACTTCCTTGATTGGAGAATTGGCTCAGATATTGAAAAAAGAAAATCACACCACTGATCCAAACCTGATCATTGACATTCAGCTCATCGATGCACCTGTGAAAGCAATGGATGCTGATTTCCAGAATAAATTTTTAAGAGCAGTGTATGCTTGTCCAAACGGAATTTACAGAATGAGTCCGGATATTAAAGATCTGGTTCAAACTTCCAATAACCTGGCGCGGATCTTAATCAAAGACGGAACATATACGATTCAATGTCTTACAAGGAGTGCTGTTGATACCGAGAAAATGGATCTTGCGCAATCCATTCAATCAGGCTTTGAGCTGATGGGTGCTAAGGTAAGCTTCGCCGGCTCTTATCCGGGCTGGGCTCCGGCTCCTGATGCAGGCATTGTGAAATTAATGAGTAACCTTTATACAGAGCGCTACAAAGAATCGGCACTCGTGAACGCCTGTCATGCCGGACTGGAATGCGGGATCATCGGAGCTAATTATCCGGAAACAGAAATGATTTCCTTCGGGCCGAACATTCACGGCGCTCATTCTCCCGATGAAAAAGTGCAAATCAGTTCCGTACAGAAATTCTGGAGTTTCCTTTTGGAAACCTTGAAAAGGATTCCTGATGCCAATTGATCCCGTACCTGATCAATTTTATTTTTCAATACTGAGTCGCTTGTCGAATGAATCTCCTTCATCGGAGATGAAACGCATGTAATAGATTCCCGCGCTGAAATCAGACAAATCCAGACGTGTGTCAACTCCGTGCCTGAGTTCTGTTTGCAAAACTTCTTTTCCATACTGATCCCTCACGAGTACCTGTGCTGACGTATATTGTTTGTTCCGTATAAAAAGTTCATTGCTTGCAGGATTTGGAAACATGCTGATTTCATTTTCATGATTCGAATATGGTTCCGTCCAACATAAATCGGAGCAGACCGATTTTCCATCGTAATCGGTTTGTCGGAGTCGATAATAAGTTGTTCCTGCAATCGGATGAATATCGGTGAAAGCATACCTTCTCACCTGCTGACTATTCCCTGAACCCGGAACCACAGCAACAACCTTAAAATGTATTCCATCTTCTGATCGCTCAATAGAGAAATAATCATTATTGATCTCTGTCGCGGTTGCCCAACCAAGCTGGACCTGGTTCGACTCCAAAATTTTGCAGTTAAAACTAAGCAAGTGGACAGGCAATGTAGTTGAATTCACATTCGCGAGTGTTATCGGCCCGAATGACGAAAGTGCCGCTGCGGATACGATTGTCCCGGCTGAAATTGTTCCGGTAACTCCTCCGTTACCGTGGTCCTTCCACTTCGATTCCGTAACATCCCACCTTGCAATTCGCATATCGGTTGGTGATGTGATATTACAACTGTTCGCGGTCCATCCGGGAGTCACAGTAACAGAAGATGAACCGGCTGTCCTGC
This sequence comes from Bacteroidota bacterium, assembly GCA_016720935.1. Classification (NCBI taxonomy): domain Bacteria; kingdom Pseudomonadati; phylum Bacteroidota; species Bacteroidota bacterium. The sequence continues at coordinate 416,204 of JADKJP010000003.1, read as the reverse complement.
TCATGCTCCAATATTCACACCTGCTAATGTTTGTGATTGTTGCGTCCTTTTGAGTCACATCAAATGCAATGTTCGGATCCTGGTAATAGTATCCAACAGAAAATTTATCTGTTACGACAGATGGAGCAGAAATGACAAGAGGTGAATACACTCCTGATCCACCAACAGGAAAGCTGAAAGCAGTATTTCCTGTTTTCGTAACCATTCCGTCTACATAGGATGCGTCACTCGCTCCACTCACACTAGCACCAGCAAGAATTTCGAGGGTAGCCATTTGATTGACTATACCATTCGTCAAGGTGAGAACAGAAGAAACCTGCTGAGTCCCGCCTGAAATAGAAACTCCACCGGGATTATTAATCACAAGATTATAAAAAGTCTCAGTGCCAGAACTATTAATATCCGAATAGCCTAAACCCGAAAAAGTCACGGTACCTGAACGTGCAGTGAAAGGAGGAGTTTTGGAAGAAGTAACTGTCCAATCCTGGTTCGCCGTGATTGAGTAGTTTGATGCACTTACATCCAGACCTGCAGAACCGGCGATGGTGAGATCCCCATTCACGACTATACTTCCCGCAAGAGTTTTTGTACCACCTCCCTGGATAGTCAGATGTCCATAGCTTGTGGGCGTTGAAGAAACTGTTTGAGCTCCGGTAGATTGATAAATCACAGTGCTGCTGCTATTCAAGGATATATTGGCGCTGGTATACGAAGTAGGAAATGAAACATTCGTGGCACTACCGGCATTTCCCAGTGACAATGTTGTTCCTGAAGAAAGACTCAAAATACCGCTGCCGTTTCCGGTAATTTGGTAAGTACTGCATGCCAGCGTTGCCGAACCGGATACAGTTAAATTTGAATTCACGGTTACATTACCCGACAAGGTTTTAGTTCCGCTACCTGATACACTAAGGTGATGATAGGTTGTAGAAAATATATTTTGTGTTCCGGATGCACAGAAATTTACCGTGTTTGCAGACGCTGAAGCATTGAATGTATTTCCACTTCCTGAATAAGAAATGTTTCCTGAAATATTCAAGGTGGAACCGTTGTTATTGTTCCAGGTACTTCCTCCAAGTAAATTCGTAAGCACAAGATTACCGGTGTTGTTGACTGTACCTGTATTGGTGAAGGATGATAAAATTAGTGTCATGGAAGTCACACTCATGGTTCCTGAATTGGTCATTGTGCAATTGAATGTAGAGTAAGTCCCTACCGCTAATGTTCCGGTATTTGCAAAAGTACCCCCGAATAAAGGATTCAGGTTAAATGTTCCGGTACCGCTTATCGTTCCGGCATTGCTTGAAGTGGATGACCCAAGCAATCCAATAACACGGAAAGAGCTGTTGACAGTCATAATTCCGCCAGATTGCACAACAATTGAATTTACACTGAATAAGCCTGATGTGGTTATGGTGTAACCATTCCCGATCACCACATCATCCAGACCATTTGGCGCGGATGCTGCGGCAGCTCCCCCTAAACCTGCTGTACTCCAGGAAGAACTTGCATTTGACAATCCATTCTGTCTTGAATAATACGTCGCTGCCTGCAAAGACATATTCGCAAGAATCAAAATGAGTCCTGTGAATAAAATGCACGTAAGATTTAAGCGAAATTTCATATCAATTCAAGTTCTGCAGCTGTAGTTGGTCCCGATCTTTGTGGAATTGGAAGATTATTTTTGCTTACTCCCCCAAATTGATTCGGAATTCACCACATTCTAAAAGATAATCTATTTTAAAGATGAAATGATAAAAAATAGGCAAAGCCTTGCAGAAAAATATATAACCGACTGTAAGATTTTGGTGAAGATCGTTCTGTAAAATAAAAAAGGGCGCACCAGGATAGATCCCAATGCGCCCTCGCAGAAAACAGGCTATGCACCTGTAATTTTATTTTGACTATTTAATTGAAGCTTTTAATGAACAACGGATTCTCGAAGAAATCAATAACTAAGAATTACACTATTGGAATTTCCATTAATGGTCCATGCTACTTTGTAACCATATGCACAGGCATAAGGAGTCGGATTACCATTCTGATCCAGACCTAAAGTCAGTGTGAAGGAAGCGTTGTTTAATCTGTGTACCAATTCCCCTGAATTAAATCTCCACAAGCCACAGTACGTATTTGATATAACCGGACTGGTATAATTAGTAGTGAAATTTTCACCAAATCTGTTTACACCCCAGCTGTCGATGTTGGCGAGTCCATTCAGACTGGTATCACCCTGCGCAGTGAAGACGATGTGTGCATAAGGAATATCCGGATTGGTTGTGGCCTGTACATAATTCCATTCTGTAGTCCGTGCTACGTTCCAGGTCGCGCTTAGGTTGTTATCAAAAGTCACTGCGATATTGAGTGCTCTTTCCTGATATTTAAGTGTCGTGGTACTCAGGAGAAATCCTATCCAGTCATTTCCATTAATGTTCGTGAGTGTTTTTACTCCATTAAACATGATGGACTTATTATCACTTAATCTGGTAACTTTAAAATTAATATAGGTGAGTGTCAATACAGATCCCGGATCGCTCCAATGTGCACCTGAAGTTAACTGCACTTTAATCTGACCGGAACGAGTTCGTGAAGGGGAAAAACAAGGCGTTTGTCCATCGAAATTGTAGAACAAAATCTTGTTCGCGATCTGTGATGAGTCAATCACAACTCCACACAATGGGCTTGAAAGTACCGCGGCACCTTGTGCAACACGTCCAAACGCAGGAATGCTGCTTAAGGAATTGTTGATGTCGTTGTCGACCTGATCCGATTCAGATTTGTAATTGTTCGCGTCTGAATTGAACTGAGAAACTTTCGAATCCAATTGCACATTGTTATTTGAATTGGATTGAGCATTCTCATCTTTTTTGCATGCAGCAACAAGAATTACTACAGCCACAAACATGGTAAGGATTGCAATTAAGCGGGTTTTCATTGGTTTTCTGTTTTTGTGTTTAAAAACTGATAAGAGAATAAAAGTAAAGATTGTATCAGTATAAAGTTGATCTTGAGTCGTTAATTATTCACATTTGAGGAAGAATCAAAGGTTGATGCAAACCCTGTTAAATCAACCTATATGAGAATAACGGTAAGCTTGAAAAAAGATTGTATGATTTATCCGGAACCGGGATTCTTCACCGGGAATTCAGAAAAAAAAGGAAATTGAACTATGCTCTATTAAGAATTAATCCAAATAAGGCATATTCTCCGGAAGAACATTTCCGCAAATAAATCAGATCGTTCACACTACACGTTTGATTTATTCACAGGATCAATCCGAAATTTTCATTCGACAATAAAGTTTTTGACAAGAACACCTTGTTCACAAGTAAGCCGGGCAAAATATTTTCCGGGTTTCACATCAAGCTTTTGGATTGAATCATTATTTCCGGAAAGAGTAGAACATGAAACCAATCTTCCCGTGATATCAATAACTTCCAAACGTATCTTTCCATTTGAATTATGAGGTGATGAAAAATGGATAGTGAAAGTTCCATTGTTTACAGAAGGATACAAGTCAGCTTTAAACTTTGCTTCGTTGCCAGCAGAGACATGCAGCAAGGTACCAAGATCCGTTTCCCAAATTCCTCTGCCAAAAGTGCTGACATAAATTTTATTCAATACCTCATTAAATTCAATATCTGTCACAATCACATTTGGCAAACCTGTTCCATACAAACTCCAATTAGAGGATGCACTGTCAAGCAGATAAACCCCAATATCTGTACCGGCAAGAAGCATATTTGTACCGGGAATATTTTTTATGCAATTGACAGGAAGATTGGGAAGGTTAAATGAAATATTTTGCCAGCTCATTCCTCCGTCTGTGGTCCTGAACACTTTATTTCCGACACTAAATCCGGCCATGCTGATATAGGCAATCATCGGATCTGATGAGTGTACATCCATACTCGTATAATACAATGAGTCCGGCACACCGGCAGTAATATCATTCCAGTTCTGCCCTCCGTCGCTGGTCATATACACGGATCCCGGAATTGAATATTCATATCGAACTCTCTTTGCAACATACAATACATTCGGATCGGAATTACTTAATGCAATTGCAGTAATTTCATTATCTGAAATTCCCGGAACCGGAAAAGAAGAAATCATGGACCAACTCATACCATTGTCTGTACTTTTACTCACATTGGAATATCCTATGTAAAATGTACCATGATTATTATAGTCAGCAACAATGGGCGTTGTCCATTCGCCGTTTTCATTATTAATGTTTGCAAAAATTCCATTCCCGGAAAATCCTCCATCAAAACTCTGATTAAAATTTCCATACTGACTTGAACCAATAATGGAATTATCATCGATTGGATCCAGATAATTATCCATTCCATCACCCCCCGAAAATTGTACTCCAGGTAGCACCATCAAAATAAAATGAACCATTATCCTGAGCTCCTGCCATTAATCGGCCGGTCAGATTTCTGGAACTCGACAAGCGGTAAAATGAAGTCACCTGCATACCACTGCTGAGATTGGTCCATACTGTTGGCCACGGAATTCCATTGTTCGCGTCATTCCAGTTATGGATGTACATATATGGCGTCCTGTACAACCCGCCATCATTGCAAACAAACATGTTCCCTGTCATGGGTTGTTGCTGCATGAAATGAATATCACCATGCAAAGTTGGCCCATAGCTGAGTGTCCAGTGACTAACGGGATTAAAAGTCAGTGCTCCGTCAGAAGACCCCCAAATATTGACTCCCCCAACGTACACCAGATCTTTATCAGAAGCATCCACAACCAATCCAAGATCATAATTCCCCTGCCCGCCGGTTCCCATACCATCTCCTCCTTCAAGAATATTCACACCCGGATTATTGTATTGCCATGAATTTCCTGCGTCATTTGAAATATAAATTCCATCCAAACCAAAATCGAGATTTACGGTTACCGCATAAATCCTGTTCGGATCAGACGGCGCGACAGCAAGTTTCACTCTTTGCACCACTCCGGTGGGAGGAATATTTGTATTCAACAAAGTCCAAGTGTTACCAAAATCTGTTGATTTATAGATTCCGGCTGATCCGTCGTCAGCATTGTAAACCCATCCTGTTGCGGCATACAAAATATCAGGGTTTGCTGGATCCTGCACAAGATCCCAAAACAATGAATCCATTCTTTGTGTCCAGCTCGCTCCTGCATCAGTACTGGTGTACATTCCACTTGCTCCACATGCAACAAGATTATTACTGTTTCCCGGACTTACCAGTACTTTTCGAATTAATGATGCATCACCATTGGTGAGTTGGAAACTCAATCCCGTCGGTTGCCAATTCAGACCACCGTCACTTGTTTTGTAAACGCCAAGACCATAATGCGTATTTCGTTTTCTTCCATTCAGATTTAATCCAAATCCGATGTATTCAAAATCACAAACAGAAATATACATCACATCCGGATTATTCGGATCAATAGAAATATCACTGATGCGAAGGATCGGTAAGTTTTCTGTAATCGGTGTCCAGGATTGTCCGTTATTAGTCGTTTTCCAGACTCCACCCTGAGCAACACCAATGAAATAGGTAGCAGGATCATTCGGATGAAAAGCGATACAATTGATTCTTCCAATTCCATTCTCCATATAACCCGTGAGGTTATTCGGTACTGCATTCGGGCCGGAAGGCGTCCAGCCGGACGACATCAGCCGTGAACTTCCGTCTCTGTCCTTCTCAGCAGCGGCTTTTGTAATCGCATCGATATACACAGCCGGATCGCCGGGCTTACCACTGGCATCTGTATGCATTTGCATATCCATTTCCCAGCGTTTGTAATATTTCCAGTTCTTTTCAGATTTCAGATCCACACGATTTTTCCATGCTTCGAATTGTCTTTGCATTTCCAAATATGACAAAGGGCGAGGTGCTTCTTTCGAAAAGAATTTCTGCGCGAATCCTTGTCCGAAAGACAATAGAAATGCGACTACAAGAATTAACCTGGTTAATTTCATTTGATATAAATCAAGGAATGTATATGATTTCCCGCAGTGGAAAGAGTGTTCTCCGGTAAGGAACCGACAGAACAAAGGTAATGAATAAGGTTCAAATCAGAAACCAGCCAGAAACGCACCAAAACCAAATTTACAAGAAATGCCGGCTTGTATTTGACCAATTTCAAAATTCAACAGGCATTTTTTAACTTTGTTCATAAATGAAAACACTCGAAGAATTTTACGAATGCATTACTTCTGAAGAAAGAGAAATGGTCGACCTGCTTCGTGAGATTATTCTCAGCACATCACCTCAATTCAGGGAAAAAATCTCTTACCAGGTTCCCTACTTTTTTATTCATTCAAGAGTTTGTTATATCTGGCCGGCTTCAGTCAAACCGGGTCCAAAAGCAGGTGTTGTACTTGGATTTTGCAAAGGACAGATGATTGTTGATGAAGAATCCATACTTGAAAAAGAAGGCAGAAAAGAAATCGCGACCATTACCTTTTATTCGATAAATGATATAAAATCGAGAAAAATTAAGGAGTTACTTTATCAGGCAATTTTGATTGATGAGGAAATATCCGCCAAATGAAGATTTGAGATCAATTCTCCAATTTTTCTATTTTTTTTCGATTATTCTGTTACCGGCACTGTCACCAATTTTTCCCCGGAGGATTCTGAAAAATTCAAAGGTATTCCGCCAACCACCCGAATATTCCATTGAGCACTTGTATCAAAACCAGATACCATTATATAATACTGACCACATTTTAATCCCGATACCTTTACAAAATTTTCATTGGCATTACCCCACATGATCAAATCAAAATTTGATCGGTCGGGCCCCGGAAAATCTGTCGCATTGAATTTAACATACACTGTGTCACGATAATTTTGACTATTGTAAATAGGTACACCATGATGTTCCGGCATAATCTTCAGCGTAACTTCACCTCCGGTTCCTGCCTCACAACCCTCCTTTCTGCAACTGAAAATGCTTAAAAAAGAAATAACAAGGGTAGCACTCAGGGTTATTTTCAATAATTCCATTGACGAATGTTTACATTCAAAGTTATACAATAGGATTCAAGAATCGTTCGTTTCAGTAAGAAAATTATGTTTTTTATTAACTTTATCGTGTAATCTTCCGTATAATTCAACGGGCTGATTTTGCTCTTCAGTCCATTATAAAAATCAGGCTATCAATAATGAAGAATCGAATACATATTCTATCAACAGCAATCGTTTTTTTTATTTTCTGTTTCGCTTGGAAACAATCTGAGGCACAGGTGAAAACTGCAATGCTCGGAGTGAATGGACTTACCTGCTCAGCATGTAGCCGAACGGTTGAAATGAGTTTGCGTAAATTATCCTTCATCAAAGATGTAGACATGAACCTGGAACACACAGAGGGCAAATTGACATTTACTCCGGGCTCGGATATTGATTTTTCAAAAATCACCAAAGCGGTTACAGATGCCGGATTTTCGGTACGCTATCTTTCTGCATTTTATGAATTCAATAAAATCACTATCAACACCGGATTCTGTCTTCAAAACAATAAATACAATCTGCAATTTGTCAACAGCACGAATCAAACGCTGAACGGAGAAAAGGAAATCATATTTCTGGGTCAGGAATTCTTACCGAAAAGTGAATTCAATAAAATCAGGCCGTCCCTGATCAACACCTGTTCCAATAAAAATCAAAAGGTGTATTACGTTACACTCAAATGAGAGCTATTTGCTTCCTGATAATTCTCTGTTCCTTTGGAGCCACTGCTCAGGAATTATTCCCCCACAATGAACCTGCGAGCAGCATTCCTAAAAAGGTTTTGGGAGTCAGAATATTTGGAGATTCATACAATGAATATGGTGAGCAAAGAAATTTAGGTGCCTTACGTTTAATGTATGGGCTGACGCCACGACTTTCGCTCATGGCTACAGGTACTCTTTCCAATCACCACTCAAAATATCTTCCCGCCAGTCTTATCACACACACGCATACAGCTTCCGGAAATACCAACTATCAAACAGGCACCTTTCCGCGTGGCTTAAAATATCCATACCGTTTCAATGGAGTTTATCTATATGGGAAGTTTCGTTTCCTCACAAATGACGGACAAAACACCCATTTCCGAATGGCAGGATTTGCCGAATGTTCCTTCATCTCCGCTGCGCACGATGAAACTGAACCGAATCTTCTCGACGACACAAAAGGATGCGGCATGGGACTCATTGCCACTTATCTGAAAAAACACTTAGCAGTCTCATTAACTTCCGGACTCATACTACCGGGGAAATATTCTGAAACAACTCCCGATTTTTTCGGTGGTGAATTACATACCATTTTAAATTATGGCAGGGCAATTAAATATAATTTGTCATTTGGCTACCTTGTTTATCCTTCCAAATACAGCAGATATTCGGAAACAAATATCAATGTATATCTGGAATTTTTGGGCAAGTCATATCAGGCAGCAAAGGTTACACAAAATGATGTTGATATTCAGCCACGGACAGAACTGTTGCAGGCGGGACATTACGTGGAATTTCACCCCTCTATTCAGGCTATTCTAAATTCGAACATGCGAATCGATTTTTCCGTGGGTGTTCCTATGATTAAGAAATCTTATGCCCGTTTTTACCCTGTCTATATGATCGGCATACAGCGCTATTTCTTTTTGTAAGTCTCTGCCAAAAAAGGCGGGAGAACCTTTCCCCCGCCTTAACCCCGAACCGCAAAATATAAAGGGCACCTCTAAAAACCTCTTTCTGCTGCTGTTAATATATTCCAGGTTTCAATCAAGAACTTTCAATGCTTGATCTTTTTTTGCAATACTTCGTTGTTCGTCAGTCTGATACTTAGTTTCAGTATCATCCTTCCTCACGCCTCATATTGCAAAAAAATCTCAGCGCACATCACCCAAAATAGGTTTTTAGAGGTGCCCTTAATTCAATTTTCTCGTGTATTTTATCGGATGCAGTTCAAATTCATGCTTGCAGCCATGACAACAAAATCCATATATCCCATCTCGATAAACTGCTGTATCACAACAATAATCGTCAACAGGATATCCACAAACGACATCAGTATCCGAAATCAGACGAAAATTTCTTTTACTGTTTTTACGATCCTGTCCTCCTTCATTATTTGTTGCATTTTGCGAATGATGTTCGCAGGATGCACAACAAACAATTGTGAACAATAAGAGGAATAATCGTTTTATTCGCCTCAAGTTTTTCATGTGTTCATAAGATCCAGATGAACCGAAAGCCATCCGTAAATAATACAGCATATTTCATCTTGTTGTGAAACAATTGCTATAATTTTCGGTCACTGCCGGATTCTTTTCAGAATATAACTGATCTATTGAACAAGAAACCTTGCACCATAAGATTTTCCATCCGCAACAAGGTTCAGAAAGTAAAGTCCCTCCGCTAAGGATGAAACATCTATCCCGGAATTCAAATCATCACCGGATCCTTCCGCCTCTTTCACAATTTCTCCCAGGGCGTCGTAAACACAGATATGTGTATTCCTCACATTTATTTCAGAAATCTCAATTTTCACTATTGATTTGACTGGATTTGGATATAGGCGTATAAAACCCCCTGCTGAAATTTCCCTTATTCCACTTACAGATCCAACGAAACTCAGATCATCCACATACAAGAAATCATTGTTCATCGGATTGTTCCCGCTGGCTGAAAGTGTAATAATGCAGCTATCCGGGAAATTAAAATCTACATAATTAAGAGGAATTGAAAACGTCTCCCAGCTCATTGCCATCCCTGTGAGTACTTCATGCGCTGAAGCGACCGGCATACGCATTTGCATCATATTGTCCCACCTTGTCAGAACTATATCGACATAACCCTGGCTGCTGCCCATACCCATCACCATGTGTTGCCAGCTTCCGTCCAGACTGGCAGGACGCTGATTAAACGGAAAGCCGCCGGTTGCCTGCATTGTCATTTCATCAATGGTTCCACACACAGCAATTCCGGGTACAACTCCCATTCCTGAAACGGTCTTGCTATCTAACTTAAGGTAAGATGCACCGGGATGCCCTGGTGTACCGCGTGAACAGGTGTAAACAGACAATGGCGATGTCATTGTATTCAAACAGGACCAGGAATCCGGGATATTGTAACTTCCCATTGATGTCCAGTTTTCAAAGCCTGCATTAGGAATTTGTGCAAGCGACATTGAACTTGTAATAAATAATGCAATAATAGCAATGTAGGTGTTTTTCATTTTTGATTTTATTTTCAGATTAATGTATCACTTAAGTCAAATCACAACTTAAATATTTTCGATATGTTAAATGAAACAATTCACCCAAATGAAGGTGGATGAAAAACTGAAAAAATATAACCGGAGTTTATCTTATTCAAATAAAATGGTTCTCTAATAAATCTTTCAGAAGGCAATAAAAAAAAGTCTGCCGGAAATTTATTGGGTAGTCCAATGCAGTCCTGCCACTCCTTTCCCTGTGAACCCGGATCTTGTTGCTTTTTTTCCTGTTCCTTAAATATCTTTTTTAGATGACACATCCCCATGCAATGCATGGAGGGCTTATTTTTATTGATACAATATTTTTCGGTGATGTATGCTCTTCGGGAAATAAATTCTCCGAAAATAACCAGCTGAATGCAGGAGTTCAGCACTAAACAAAAAATCAGAAATATAGAAATGAGCTGCTTCAACATGCTAATTATTCAACGCTCCCTGTTGAATCCATCGTAAAATCATTTCAATCGTACAATCATCCAGTTTTCCATTCGGCGGCATTGGTTGTGATACAGAAATCAACTGGCTATAGAATAAACTATGAGTTGGATTACCTGTATTGATGTAACCGCTCCCGGCATGACTAAGTTCTCCATATGCAAGAGAATCTTCCAGATTCAGGTGGCCAGTTGGATTTCCTCCTGAATGGCAACCAGCAGTGCTGCAATTTCCCCGAAGCACCGGAAGAATATCCGTATGGAATGAAACCTTCTCCGGAATTTTTAATTGACAAGGTTCATTTTCCAACGTATCATATTTACAGGCATGAAAAGTAATCCCGACGATGATGATGATAATCGCCGTTATTACTTTTCGATACCTGTATTTTTTCATTCAGAAGGAAGCTTATTCGTATTCAAATAAATCTGAAATGTTTGCTTTGATTTGAGTTGCAAGAGCACTTGAATTCTGAGCAGGAGTAGTGATGCTTAAATTCCCAGCACCACTCAACTGAATTCCGGTGAACAATTTAGCGTAATCAACAGACATGTGTATTGCAGATTGTTGATCCGGTGAAATAGAATAATTTTCATCCGGCATGGTGATGGTTACACGGTTTGAAACGGTCCCGATTTTATAGGAGAAAGGAATCAGATCAGTGCCTGTCGCCGCGGCAGTTGTATCAATTGTCCCTTCGAAATTTATAAATACAAAACCATCCGGCTGAGCAGAGGCACCAAACCACATGGATGGCTGGTATAATACCGCATCTGAAGATGCCGGCGTAGATGCATTGCTTGCATCACTCAGGCCAACATCAAAACGAACTGCCTTGTAATTTCCAACCGGAGCACTGCCCAGATCATACTCTTCTACACCTTGTTTCATGATAATTGTCGCGGAAGGTCCGTCAACCACCGTACCATCGGTTTTAATCAATTTGATGTTTGAAATGTACAACTGCGAAGTACCTACAGTAATTTGTCTTCCGTCTGACATGATCAATGTATCTCCATAAGCTTCCACTTCATTGGTATCAGCCATGGTGTGCAAATGAAACATGAGAGAACCTGTTGTTGAAACCGGAGTCGGATCTTCGTCCTTGTCTTTTTTGCAGGAACTGAATACAACAAGTAACAGGAATGAACATCCTGCGAGAAATTTGATTGCGTTTGTTTTTTTCATTTGAATTTAGAGTTAATAGTTCTATTTTATTTTAGTTTGATTTTTTCAGAATGATTTGGTAACTCCTGCACTCCATAAATACGAAGTTGCCAATTGTATTCCATTTACATTCTGGAATAATGGCGCACCGAATTCGACTCCAATTTTCGTTTCTTTAAAGACACCTTTGTCCAGATAAAAATTCAGCCCCGCATGCACATTCAACTTTGTCCCGCCATAATTCCGGGGATCTGCATCCGGTTCCATCGCGTAATAAATTTTTTTATCACTACCGCTTACAGATCCGCAACCAAAACCTTCTGCGCGTAAAGACGCACTTAGGACAGGACGAATCTGGTATGACGCCCATGCATTTAAATTCAGTTCATTACCATAATGATATCCATACTGATTATCCATCGTGCGCAGGATTGACAATGCCTGAACACTCCAGGTTATTTTTTTACTCTTCTTCAGATAAGTTAATCCCGGCATAAAATCGACTGTCCCACTTCCCAATTGCATCATGTAGGGAAGCCGCTGCCCGGCAAACATCGGATCATTTCCTCCATCCACGGAAATTGAACCGGTGGGAATGCTTACTCCCAAACTGGCCACCAGCGAAGAGGATTCACCATTGAACAATTTGTAAATCGACCATAGTTTCGTATCACTGAAACCGGAAGAAGACATGCTCATATTTGTTGAATTGGCAGACATTTCCATTGACCCGCCATGCATGTGCATCACACCCGACAACATGTTCATGTCCATAGTAGAATTTGTGTAAGTTCCCATAGCCATCAGGCTAAGTCGCCCTGTCAATCCATACATCAACATAATCATGTGCATATCCATTCGCATGGATTGAGGAGCCATGAGGTAATCCACAAAAATTTTCTCATCCGGAATTTTTGTGGATGCACTCAGATTACCCTTCATCTTCATTTGCATAAATGAATAGGAAAGCATCCATCCACCTTTGGGATGGCTATGACTAATCATTACACCAGCAGGACTATTGTCCTGTCCCTGACATTTAAAAATCAGTGGTTCAATGAAAGTCAGTAGCATTATTAAATAACACTTCGACTTCATGTGAAGTTTTTTTAAATAAATGAAAGCTTCAGAATTCGTCTCTGCTGAAAATAAAGCAATACACTTTGCTTTTAAAATTCTCGGAGCTGAATCATTAATGAATTGCCCGATTGTTCAGAACAGCGGTAACGAAATTCCGGAAATTTTGAGGAGGGTGAAAAACCTCAGGAAATCGGAGGGTGAAAAACAGAAAAAGATATTTCCGGAAGGGATAAAAGAATATATTCAGAGAACTGATGATCTGAAGCGGATTGATTTACAAAAGCAAAAATTTCAGACACTTGAAAAAATTGAACAGATTCCTGCCTCTCCTTCGAAGAAGAATTTTGGGATTGCTCCTTCTTTTCCTGGGCTTTTAGTTCTTTCTGAAGATGACACATACCGTTACAATGCAACATCGGCTTTGTTTTATTTACACAGTATGTTTTCGTGATATACTCTTTGTTCAGTTCGTATCCTGCAATAACAAAAAGACTGCTGAACGATTGCAGCAGGATACCTGAAATAAGTAAAAATTGTAAAACCCGTTTCACGAATAAATTTATTCTGGTTCAAATATAGAAATAAAACTCAAATCTTCTTTTTCCTTAAAAATCACACCGGAAACCCGTAAATTATAAAGAAAAGTGCTTTTCTGCTGTGTTTGAAAACAATAAACTCCCAAAATGAATGTTCCTTCCAAAGCAGGGTACACTCGGGCTTATTAATTTTATCAAATTCACCCAATTCCATTTTTCTAAGAAGAAAAAATCGGTATTTTCGTTCATTATCAAATAATTCAACGATGATTTGCAATCCGGGAATGAAATCAATCTTCTTCATTTTACTATTTTTTTTAGTAAATGGTCTGAACACCTTGGCACAGAACAATATTGTAACCTATGCAGGAAACAGTGGCAAAGACAACTTCTATGACGTCATGCAAATTTCCGACGGGACATTTCTCGTTTGCGGCTATTCGGATGATCTGTCCTGGATCAATCCTTCTGTTCCGCAGACAACTCTCGGAGTGCACGGCATTCACAACGGACTTGGATCTAATCGCTATGGTTACATTTTACAGATCTCTTCCGATTTGCAATCAATTTTGCATGTCGTAAAATTTCCACAAGGTGCCGTGGAAGATGTCCGCTTTATCAAGACCAATACTCCTCCCGGTGTGCCTACCGGAGATCTTTACATTAGCGGGAATACCAGCGACACCTACGCGAATGACGGAGGATATTACCTGGCAAAACTCAACAACAATTTTGTAAATGGAATTCCAACAGATTTGGTCTGGGCAAGAAATGTCTGGGCTGAAACCGGACCAAAAGATTACCAGCCCTGGGATGTCACCAATGACGGACATGTCTTTTATATATCCGGACAAGCTCATGCATACGACTGGGCAGCGATATACAGTCTCGACAACAATGGTAACAGGAGAATTGTAAACAACTGGAGAACTCATTGGCTCATTCATGGCGGAGAATGGAAAGGCACACCCGCTTCTTCTTATCCAAATGGTGGTCTCGATTCTGTTTCTTACAGTGGTATTGTTTTGAAAATCTGGGGACGATGCGACTTACGTTCCTGGACACAAAATGAATATGATCAAATGTTCCCCGACGGAAATGGCGGGTTAAAAAAAGGAAAGTGGCCCGTCGATATTCTTTTTGATGGCCCCTGTGATCCTGCCAATCCTACTGCGAACAGTCCCGGTTACACAGGATACTCCGCGGCTGCCTGTTGTCCGGTTTATGGTGGATCAAACATCGCGATTGATAAAAGAACCAATGATGTTTACATTGGTATGAATATGAAAAGCGTTGCACCGGGTGGCAGTCCTGATTTTGAACCTGCTGTCATCGCTATGGATTCTTCAGGAACACTAAAATGGTGGAGCAGGTTGTATCACGAAATCACTCCGACAGGAGATACGATGGTTTCTATTCCCGATCAGTATGTTGACGCGCTCGCTATCGATTATTCTCAACCTGCTGATGCCGGAACTTTGGTAGTTGGAGGAAGAACACATGGAAACAACGTAGAAAATTTCTGGGAAGGAAATACTGTCAGCGCGAATCCTTCCGCTTATGGCTTCAGGAATCAGTTCACCGGAACCAACGGAAACATTCACGAAAGCTGGTTAGGAAAACTAAAGCTTCTTGATGGAACACTTTTGCATTGCACCTATGTAGCAGAATATGCGGAAGGAACAGGTGGTCTTGGAACTCCTCATCCGGATCCAAATCTCGACGGTTGGCCTGATCCGAATACCGGTTGGCCGGATGTAAACACAACCCGGCTCGCGAAGAACAACATGAAAGTAACAGCCGCAGGTTGGGTTTGTATCGGTGCAGTTGGCAGAAGAACAATCACAACAGCAAATGCTTACCAGAAAATGGTGAAACCGGATTTTGGCGGACAAAGTTGCTGGAATAGTTTCGTGCGTGTCTACAATGCCGATCTGACTCTCCCTTACTACAGTTCTCTTGTAGTCGGTCAATGGGACACACTTACACAACAAGGAGGATCGAACACAGATATTTTTGGTTTGTTTAAAACAGCGAATGGTATTGTCGCTGTTGGACGTCAGACTGCCGACACTCTTGGAAACGCGATCGGCAACGATCTTCCGGTAATTAATGTTCCGGGCTGGGGAAACTCTGCTCCTTCAAATGAAACCGCGGTGCTTGTGTATTATACTGCAGCAAACATCGTGAACCCAGATGATTCTCCAGTAATTAGCGGCATCACCAATTCAGAACTTCGCGAAAAAGATTTTTTCATCTCTCCTAACCCGACAAAAAATTATCTGACGATTTGGTTTAAAGGAAATAGTTCAAAAAATAATATTGAAGTGAGAGACGTTCTTGGAAGATTGGTTATTGAAAAAGAAATTGCAAATAACTATTCTTCATTTTCTCTTGATGTTTCAAAACTTGAACCGGATTTGTATTTTATCTGGGTGAATGGGCAATCATTGACATTTGTAAAACAATGAACACTTATAAAAATCAGGTTTAACAAGAAATTAATGGATGAAAGAAGTGGTTCAAGTCTGTTGTAATAATGGTTGTGTTAACAATTTCATACCTTATTCGAACATTCTTTCAAATATATTTTTTTCCATTTAATTTCAAACTTAGTTTGAGCTAAAAACAAACTTCCTCTTGTAATGCTCCTTTCCATCAAAGATAGAAAGTAAATAAATTCCGGATGCGATCGAACCAGGTTGCACTTCAATCAAATTTGAATTTTGAATTTTAGATTGACATATAAGCGACCCGTTTAAATTATAAATCATAACACTTCCGGTTTTAATCAAATTATTCAGAGTAACACTGATTTTATTTTTCTCAGGAAATGAAATCGAAGAAATGAAATTCCCATTGTTAATTTCAAAAGAACCTGACAAAGTCGGATCATATTCCCAGAAATCATTTAAGTAACCGAAATCTCCAAATCCAGTTCCGATATAACCTTTGGATCCGATTGAAAAACAAATTGAATTTTCCCTTTCTAAACCCGGGAAATCAGGAAGCACAGTCCATATATTATTCGAAGGATCATATTTTAAAAATTCTCGATGTGGATTAGAGCCCCAATCCCTCCCTGTACCTACATACCCATAATTGCCAACTGCAAATCCGATGCAATTTGAAAGAGCCAAAAAAGGTGATGACTTTTGAATCCAGCTGTTAGTTGCAGGATTATATTCCCAAAAATCACTGCATAAATTAATTGGCCCGGAAGTATCGGCTCCGAGTCCAATATATCCTAAATTGCCAATAGAAAATCCGACTGCTGCAACTCGAACTGTTCCGCCAAAATCAGATTTCCGGGTCCACAGATCAAACGCAGGATCGTATTCCCAAAAATCATTATAAATTGAATCAACACTGCTATTCCATCCTGTTCCTAAAAAACCTTTTGAACCAATTGAAAAGCCAACTGAGTAAATTCTCCCTCCACCAGCAAAATCCGCTTTCTGTATCCAAATATTTGTCGTGGGATCAAACTCAAAAAAATCACTATAAAAGGCCGATAACCCCGACCCATTCCATCCGGTTCCCACATAACCTTTTTGCGCAATTGAAAATCCAACCGCTTCTTTCCTGCCTGCTCCGGCAAAATCTGCCTTTTGTGTCCACGTATTCGTTGATGGATCGTATTCCCAGAAATCATTCAAAACTGCTCCTGTATTATCGGAGCCCGTACCGAAATATCCTTTAGTACCAATTGAAAATCCGACAGCTCCCGCTCTTCCGCTTGAAATAATATCTGCTTTTTGAGTCCAACCCCCTTGAGCATTAACTTTTGATGAGAAAGAAACTGTAAGCCAAAAAAATGCCAGGAATAAACTGTATTTTATTTTCATAAAACGAATATTTGAGTTATTAATCGAAGAAGAAAATAAGGCCTGAATAATGGATGTAAATTTTAACATTTCAGGACAATTACATTATACAAATCAAGAAATATTTAATTAATCTTGCTATATTTGAAATTATACTTGATATTCGATCCTAATATTTCATCTTTTACAAATTTCAAAAATAAAAAAAGCGACTTGCGCCGCTTTAAATGTTTTCACAACGGAATAATCCTTATTGTGATTCGCTTTTAGATTGTAGATCAAAACTATTAATAAATATTGATATGACAAAAAATATTTTAGGTCTTGATTTAGGAACAAATTCAATTGGTTGGGCATTAGTACAAAGTGATTTTACTAAAAAAGAAGGGAAAATTCTCGGATTAGGGTCAAGAATAATACCAATGGATCAAGGAATTATCGGTGATTTCGAGACCGGGAATTCAGTTTCACAAACAGCTGAAAGAACCAAACAGCGTAGTGCAAGAAGATTACGAGAAAGACATTTATTACGAAGACAACGGCTATTTAGAGTATTAAATATCTTAGATTTTCTGCCCAAGCACTTTTCAACTCAAATCGACTTTGAATCAAATTTTGGGCAATTTTTTGATAATTCTGAGCCGAAAATTGCATATGAAGGTAAAGAATTCATTTTCAAAGCTTCCTTTGAAGAAATGCTTACCGACTTTAAAAAATACCAACCGGTTTTAACAGACAAGGGAAAGAAAGTCCCACATGATTGGACATTGTATTATTTACGTAAAAAAGCTCTGACTCATAAAATTCAAAAAGAAGAATTAGCCTGGATCATTCTAAATTTCAATCAAAAAAGGGGGTATTATCAATTACGTGATGAAATTGAAGAAAACAAACCAAATGAACTGGTAGAGTATTATTCACTGAAAGTGGTAGATGCAAACACCGAGGAAGTAAAAAAAGGGAAAGATGAAATTTGGTATTCATTTACGTTGGAAAATGGATGGGTTTATAGAAGATCAAGCAAAACACCTCTGACTGATTGGATCGGGAAAACAAAAGATTTTATAGTGACCACATCTTTGAATGAAGATGGTACAATTAAAAAGGATAAGGAAGGAAATGAAAAAAGAAGTTTCAGGGCACCCAATGAAAATGACTGGACCCTTATAAAAAAGAGAACAGAAGTAGATATCCAAAAAAGTCACAAATCTATTGGATGTTATATATATGATACGCTTCTTCAAAACCCTAATCAAAAAATCAAAGGCGGTTTGATTCGTACAATTGAGCGCGATTATTATAAAAACGAATTTAAAACTATTCTTAGCAAGCAAATTGAATTTCATCCTGAACTTCAAAATACTGACTTATTAAACGATTGCATCAGAGAATTATATAAAAATAATGAGAATCATCAAAACTCATTGTTTGGCAAGAATTTTCTTCACCTTTTCATGGATGATATCATTTTCTATCAACGACCATTAAGGAGTAAAAAATCCTTAATCTCAAATTGCACTCTTGAATCAAGGAAATACAAAGATAAAAAAGGCACTCCCCAAACGGCTAACTTGAAAGCTTGTCAAAAATCACATCCATTGTTTCAGGAATTCAGGATTTGGAAATGGATTTTTGATCTCAAGATTTTTGATCGAGAAAATGAGAGAAATGTCACACAACAATTTATTAGCTCTGTCAAATCATTCGAAGATCTCTTTGATTTCTTAAATACCAAAAAAGAAATCAAACAAGATGTGCTCTTAAAATATTTTTTGGAAAATCACGGTTTCAAAGGAAAAGCAGCATCAGCAGAAGTTAAAAAATATAGGTGGAATTATGTTGAAGACAAAACCTACCCATGTAATGAAACAGGTGTATTGATCAGTTCAAGGATGGAGAAAGTAAGCAATATCCCTATCGCTTTCCTTAACGAAAGTAAAGTGACTGAACTTTGGCATATTATTTATTCAGTAACCGATAAAAAAGATTTCGAAAAAACCTTGAAATCATATGCTGTTAAAAATCACTTGGATGAAGAATCTTTCATAGCTGCCTTTTCAAAAACACCACCGTTCAAACCCGAATATTGCTCATATTCGTTAAAAGCATTGAAAAAATTATTGCCGTTAATGCGATGCGGTAAGCATTGGAATTGGGATGCAATTGACAAAAACACACAAACGAGAATTGAAAATTTGGTAAATGGAGAAGTTGATCTAACTCTAAGTGAGAGGGTACGAGAAAAAACAAAAGAATTGACCGAGTTAAATCACTTTCAAGCGTTGCAAGATTGGATTGCCAAATATATTGTGTATGGACGGCATTCTGAAGCGACAGATTTAAAGAAATGGAAAAGTCCTGACCAAATTGATATTTTTTTAGATGACTTCAGACAACACAGCTTAAGAAATCCAATTGTTGAACAAATTGTTTTGGAAACGCTTAGAGTTGTTCGTGACATTTGGGTGCATTTCGGAAAAGGTCAAGAGAATTTTTTCAACGAAATTCATATTGAACTAGGTCGAGAAATGAAAAAAACTAAGGAAGAAAGAGTTAGCCTCTCAAATCAAATGACAGAAAATGAAAACACAAATGTTCGACTCAAATCTTTATTATCCGAATTGCTCAATCAAGGTGGAATTGAAAATGTAAGACCATACTCTCCTTCACATTTAGAAATTTTGAAAATTTACGAAGAGGGTGCTTTAAGTAGTACAAAAGACATTCCTGAAGATATTATAAAAATAAGTAAGGCTGGTCAACCTGGAAGCAATGAATTACTGAAATATAAATTATGGCTGGAACAAAAATATCGTTCACCATACACCGGAAATCCGATTCCCTTGGCAAAATTATTTACATCTGATTACGAAATTGAACACGTCATACCACAGAGTAGATATTTTGATGACAGTCTTAGCAATAAAGTTATTTGCGAAGCAGCAGTAAATCGTCTAAAAGACAATGATTTGGGATTCCAGTTTATTAAAAATCATCATGGGGAAAAAGTTGATACAGGCTTCGGCAAAGATGTGAGAATCATGGATATTGAAGAATACCAACATTTCATTCAGGAACATTACTCAAAAAACCGAAGTAAAAAAACAAAACTTCTGCTTGAGGAAATCCCTGAAAAAATGATCGAACGTCAACTTAATGATACCCGGTATATAAGTAAATTTATTAGTACCGTGTTGTCAAATATTGTACGAGAGGAAAAGGATGACGATGGCGTTAACTCTAAAAATCTATTGCCAGGTAATGGAAAAATCACAACCAAACTCAGGCAAGACTGGGGTTTGAATGATGTATGGAATGAGCTTATTATACAAAGATTTGAAAGGATGAATGAAATTACAAACAGTTCAGCTTTTACATCCTATTCTAAACAACACCAAAAGCTAATTCCTACCGTACCAATTGAATTCTCAAAAGGTTTCCAAAAGAAACGCATTGATCATCGGCATCATGCTATGGACGCACTTATTATCGCATGTGCAACAAGAGACCACATTAATTTGCTAAACAATCAGGAATCCAAATCCGAAGTAAAGCGATATGATCTTCAACGTAAGTTAAGGCGATTTGAACAGGTCAATTATGTGGATTCACACACAAAGCGTAATATTACCAGAGATGTTCCGCGAGAATTTCTCAAACCATGGAATACCTTCACAAGCGATTCAAAAGCAAGTTTTGAAAAAATTGTAATCAGTTTTAAACAAAACCTAAGAATAATCAATAAGGCAACCAATCATTATTTTAAAATAATTGAAAAGGATGGTTTAAAATACAAAGAATTAGTTACGCAAAAAGGAATAAATTGGGCAATACGGAAATCAATGCACAAAGATACTGTATCAGGTAAAGTTCAACTGAAAGGTTTAAAGGTTCAAAAAGATAAGATCCTAACTGCATCAAGGAAGCCAATTGATATTTCATTTGACCTCAATACTATTAATGCAATTACTGATACCGGTATTCAGAAAATATTAAAAAATTATCTTAAAAGTAAAAATGAAAATCCCTTGATCGCATTTTCTCCGGAAGGCTTGGAAGAAATGAATCTTAATATTGAAAAATATAATGATGGAATTTCTCACAAACCAATATTCAAAGTTCGAATTTTTGAAGCCGGAAGTAAATTCCAGGTTGGCCAAACTGGCAATAAAATGTCAAAATATGTTGAGGCTGATAAAGGAACAAACTTATTCTTTGCAATCTATTGGGATGAAAAAAAATCAAAGCGAGTATTCGAAACAATTCCGTTGAATGAAGTAATTGAACATCAAAAATGGAGAGCTACACTGCCAAAAGAAAAACAGTTGCTCACTCCAAACATCCCAATTTCAGTTGAGAAAGGGAAATTTCTATTCAGCCTATCACCAAATGACTTAGTGTATGTTCCTCAAGAAAATGAATTGTTTGATATAAATAATTATTCCATTTCAAATATCTATAAATGTGTAAGTTTCACAGGTAATGATTGCTTCTTTATAAAACATGAAGTCGCAAGTACAATCGTCAATAAAAAAGAATTCAGTCCATTAAATAAAATGGAAAAAAGTGTTGACGGCACTATGATTAAATCAAATTGTATCAAACTTCTAACGAATAGACTAGGAGATATCGTAGGGACATTAGGTGTAAATTAATCACTTCGAATTAACCATGATAAAACGAACACTTTATTTTGGGAATCCCGCTTCACTCAATAAAAAAGAGTCACAATTAATTATCCGTATTGCTGATGATACTCTACCGGAAACAAGCGTCCCAATTGAAGACATTGGAATGATTATTCTTGATTCACACAGCATCAATCTAACCAGTGGATTGATTCAGGCCTTACAGGAAAATAATGTGGCGATCATTTCATGTGATCAAAGACATATGCCCCAAAGCCTTACATTACCTTTGGAAGGAAATACAATTCAACAGGAGCGATACGATGAACAAATCAATGCAAGTTCTCCGCTTAAAAAGCAATTATGGATGCAGACCATTGTCCGTAAAATAAAAAATCAGGCAGGTGTACTTAGATCATTGGAAATTTCATCTGATTACCTTACTCCATTACACCAAAATGTTAAAAGTGGAGACAGTACCAATTGCGAAGCAACAGCTGCTACTTATTACTGGAAAAAATTATTTGCGCATATCGAAGAATTTAACAGATATAGAGAAGGCCCTCCACCCAATAATTTTTTAAACTATGGATATGCCATTCTCCGTGCCACTATGGCTAGAAGTATTGTGGCAGCAGGTTTGTTACCAACTCTTGGCATATTTCACCGGAACAGATACAATGCATTTTGCCTTGCAGACGATCTGATGGAACCCTATCGCCCAATCGTTGATCGAACTGTACATCAAATGGTAGTGGATCATGGAATTTCAGACGTACTTGAAAAAAAACACAAATCTGTATTGCTCAGTATTCCCGCAATGGATGTCAATATTGAAGGGGAATCAAGTCCGCTGATGTTAGCTACCCATCGTACTGCCATTAGCTTGGTAAAATGTTATAACGGTGAACTTAAGAAACTAATATTTCCGGAAATATGATTTCTCAAGACCGGCTCAACTCATACCGTGTAATGTGGACACTAGTGATGTATGATTTACCAACTGAAACAAAAAAGGAAAGAAGAATTGCCGCTCTGTTCCGGAAAGAACTTATAAAAGATGGTTTCAATATGTTTCAATTCAGTATGTATGTCCGACATTCTTCAAGCAGTGAAAATGCAGAAGTACATAAGAAACGTGTAAAAAGGATTTTGCCTGAAAAAGGATTGATCGGTATTTTACAGATAACAGACAGGCAATTTGGACAAATGGAATTATTTTATGGAAAAAAAATGAAAGAACTTCCTCAAATTCCTATGCAATTAGAACTTTTTTAGAGATTTAGTTCAAATAAGTACGCTACTTTCATAAAAGCGGAATTTTCCATTAATATTGGAAACTAAAAAAGCCGGTGTTACACCAGCTTTTTAATAATAATTGACATTTTTCTCTTCACAGAAATTAACATAACAACCTGATTATCACATACAAAAGTGCCATATGTTGTTTATCACTCTGTCAAAGATACAATCTGAAAGCGAATCACAACAGATTCAGATTATCTATAAGGTTGTTACACTCTGTCAAAGCAATCTAAAGCACCTTGTTTATCACTCTGTCAAAGATACAATCTGAAAGCGAATCACAACCGAGTTGTAGGTGAACTGAACACCCTGTTTGTTGTTTATCACTCTGTCAAAGATACAATCTGAAAGCGAATCACAACGCTGTTACACTGGTACAAAATAATAACCCCGTTGTTTATCACTCTGTCAAAGATACAATCTGAAAGCGAATCACAACAGGTTTTAATTGATTAACTAATACCTAATAGTTGTTTATCACTCTGTCAAAGATACAATCTGAAAGCGAATCACAACCCGTTTCCTTTCCTTCTTCAATGAATAACAGTTGTTTATCACTCTGTCAAAGATACAATCTGAAAGCGAATCACAACTAACAATGACTGGCTATTAAAGAAAGCAGGGTTGTTTATCACTCTGTCAAAGATACAATCTGAAAGCGAATCACAACTATGTTTACCTATTTTATAAATCCAGTCTTGTTGTTTATCACTCTGTCAAAGATACAATCTGAAAGCGAATCACAACGATTTCCCTGTAAAGGCTACAGATTTACCGGTTGTTTATCACTCTGTCAAAGATACAATCTGAAAGCGAATCACAACTTGCTTCGCAGGGATGCAATCAATCACGGCGTTGTTTATCACTCTGTCAAAGATACAATCTGAAAGCGAATCACAACTATGGGTGTCTTCAATACTTTTTAAAGTCTGTTGTTTATCACTCTGTCAAAGATACAATCTGAAAGCGAATCACAACCTCTCTCTGTTTCATTCTTCGATGAGTTTGGTTGTTTATCACTCTGTCAAAGATACAATCTGAAAGCGAATCACAACTGTGGATCCCTTCATCCAATGCGGAGAAGAGTTGTTTATCACTCTGTCAAAGATACAATCTGAAAGCGAATCACAACTGCTCCGTAGTAATATCCGAGAATGAATGTGTTGTTTATCACTCTGTCAAAGATACAATCTGAAAGCGAATCACAACGAAGAGGCCAAAGAGTTGGCCAAATCTCACGTTGTTTATCACTCTGTCAAAGATACAATCTGAAAGCGAATCACAACTGATAGCCAATATTCGTTCTCGTTCGGTTCGTTGTTTATCACTCTGTCAAAGATACAATCTGAAAGCGAATCACAACGAACCTGACTTGTTCGTCACCTTTGCAGCGGTTGTTTATCACTCTGTCAAAGATACAATCTGAAAGCGAATCACAACGATATACCCCTCCACCAATATTAGAAAAAGTTGTTTATCACTCTGTCAAAGATACAATCTGAAAGCGAATCACAACGATATCGCAGAAACACAAAATGAACTGATAGTTGTTTATCACTCTGTCAAAGATACAATCTGAAAGCGAATCACAACCAGCTCGAGCGCATAACCTGAAAATTAAAAAGTTGTTTATCACTCTGTCAAAGATACAATCTGAAAGCGAATCACAACCCGCTGCACTATATGTTGAAATAACAGCTTGTTGTTTATCACTCTGTCAAAGATACAATCTGAAAGCGAATCACAACGAGGCTTTAATTGTGAATTAATATGCACGTGTTGTTTATCACTCTGTCAAAGATACAATCTGAAAGCGAATCACAACTATGGTTCACGTTCAAAGAATAATGTTGATGTTGTTTATCACTCTGTCAAAGATACAATCTGAAAGCGAATCACAACAGGTCTAATGTACCCTTGAAATAAGAAGGAGTTGTTTATCACTCTGTCAAAGATACAATCTGAAAGCGAATCACAACATGGTGGATTAAATACTGATATTAGAACAGGTTGTTTATCACTCTGTCAAAGATACAATCTGAAAGCGAATCACAACCTACTTTTATAAATTCCCTTGCTGCTGTTGTGTTGTTTATCACTCTGTCAAAGATACAATCTGAAAGCGAATCACAACCGTTTATCTGTTCATATCTGTCTGTTGAATGTTGTTTATCACTCTGTCAAAGATACAATCTGAAAGCGAATCACAACGGGTTGCTCAATCGGATTAATCGAAGCAGGGTTGTTTATCACTCTGTCAAAGATACAATCTGAAAGCGAATCACAACAAAATCCAATTTCACTATCACCACTAACAGGTTGTTTATCACTCTGTCAAAGATACAATCTGAAAGCGAATCACAACCGGTACCACGACCGGCAACTTCCACATAGAGTTGTTTATCACTCTGTCAAAGATACAATCTGAAAGCGAATCACAACTTGCAATTGTTTCCATATCGCTAAGACGATGTTGTTTATCACTCTGTCAAAGATACAATCTGAAAGCGAATCACAACAAAAGGAAATGCGAATTGAAGATTTAAATTGTTGTTTATCACTCTGTCAAAGATACAATCTGAAAGCGAATCACAACTATTTCTTTTGTTTCCCTGATTTTAATAAAGTTGTTTATCACTCTGTCAAAGATACAATCTGAAAGCGAATCACAACCCTTAACGATAACACTATACCGTTGTTCTGGTTGTTTATCACTCTGTCAAAGATACAATCTGAAAGCGAATCACAACTTCGTCGAATTTCTTATCCAAAAATGTTTTGTTGTTTATCACTCTGTCAAAGATACAATCTGAAAGCGAATCACAACTGACTTCGATTGTGCTACCGGTAGCGTGGCATCGTTGTTTATCACTCTGTCAAAGATACAATCTGAAAGCGAATCACAACTGTCTTTGTCAAACATTAAAATATTGAAGCGTTGTTTATCACTCTGTCAAAGATACAATCTGAAAGCGAATCACAACTGTCCTTGTTTTTTGTTTCAGCACCGTCAAGTTGTTTATCACTCTGTCAAAGATACAATCTGAAAGCGAATCACAACTGTAAATTCATTGGTGACATAATTTTTATAGTTGTTTATCACTCTGTCAAAGATACAATCTGAAAGCGAATCACAACGATACCTCTCTCGGTTAACTCTCCGTTGAGTTGTTTATCACTCTGTCAAAGATACAATCTGAAAGCGAATCACAACTCATGCAACAATGATAATTCCATCGGCAAGGTTGTTTATCACTCTGTCAAAGATACAATCTGAAAGCGAATCACAACAGGCCTCGGCTCGGAGTCTTTGGATCTCCTGTTGTTTATCACTCTGTCAAAGATACAATCTGAAAGCGAATCACAACCGCTGGCCGTTAGTTCATTGAATATCGCAGGTTGTTTATCACTCTGTCAAAGATACAATCTGAAAGCGAATCACAACTAATACCTCAACGTCTTTGGTATCAAATACGTTGTTTATCACTCTGTCAAAGATACAATCTGAAAGCGAATCACAACGCCGGGATGAAACGCAATCAAAATGGGATGGTTGTTTATCACTCTGTCAAAGATACAATCTGAAAGCGAATCACAACCATGTTCGGTAGCAGCGTAAAATTTTCTTTGTTGTTTATCACTCTGTCAAAGATACAATCTGAAAGCGAATCACAACAGATACATATTTATCCAGCCTTTTGTTGTGGTTGTTTATCACTCTGTCAAAGATACAATCTGAAAGCGAATCACAACACTTTCCGGGTATATTTTCGCCTCCGTGAAGTTGTTTATCACTCTGTCAAAGATACAATCTGAAAGCGAATCACAACAGGATGAGAGAATTTATAAAATCCACCAGCGTTGTTTATCACTCTGTCAAAGATACAATCTGAAAGCGAATCACAACTACTATTCCAGTCCTCGGATTTGAGTTTAAGTTGTTTATCACTCTGTCAAAGATACAATCTGAAAGCGAATCACAACTAAAACAGCTACAATCTGAATACAGAATAGGTTGTTTATCACTCTGTCAAAGATACAATCTGAAAGCGAATCACAACTTATAATTACCTCCAGAGTTATTTCTTATCGGTTGTTTATCACTCTGTCAAAGATACAATCTGAAAGCGAATCACAACGTTTTGGGTAAAGATTGCCCACTCGAAAGAGTTGTTTATCACTCTGTCAAAGATACAATCTGAAAGCGAATCACAACAGAGGCTCGATCACATTCTTTACAAACGGAGTTGTTTATCACTCTGTCAAAGATACAATCTGAAAGCGAATCACAACCTCTGGTAACACAACGTTTAATCAACCTATGTTGTTTATCACTCTGTCAAAGATACAATCTGAAAGCGAATCACAACGTCCTTCCAGTGGCATCAGCTTTGGCTGAAGTTGTTTATCACTCTGTCAAAGATACAATCTGAAAGCGAATCACAACCATCGCACCTTTGCTTTGCCACAGACGTTTGTTGTTTATCACTCTGTCAAAGATACAATCTGAAAGCGAATCACAACGCTTTCTTACTCCATCAACGTATACCCATTGTTGTTTATCACTCTGTCAAAGATACAATCTGAAAGCGAATCACAACCAGTCCGTAGAACATACCACGCTGAAAAGAGTTGTTTATCACTCTGTCAAAGATACAATCTGAAAGCGAATCACAACAATTGAACTATGATACATTTCCAGTAACCGGTTGTTTATCACTCTGTCAAAGATACAATCTGAAAGCGAATCACAACAAGAACACTCGCTTCACCCTGCAGTGTTGGGTTGTTTATCACTCTGTCAAAGATACAATCTGAAAGCGAATCACAACACTTCGAACAATGCATATACAAGTGAAACGGTTGTTTATCACTCTGTCAAAGATACAATCTGAAAGCGAATCACAACCTGAATTACTGAATAATAATTTATGTTGCCGTTGTTTATCACTCTGTCAAAGATACAATCTGAAAGCGAATCACAACTTATGATCGAAACGGAAATCAAAAGCTGGCGTTGTTTATCACTCTGTCAAAGATACATTTTGAAAGCAAGTCACAACTCGTATCTCCCACGTCTCAGGGATCATTTTTTAATTCGATGTTGATTCAAAGATACATTTTTAAAATAAGTCACCCCTTTTTTGGATTACCTCTGAATATTGGCTTATGAACCAAATTTCCTACTTGATTTTTCATAGGTTTGGAAGGGTATGCAGGTCCGGCAATTATTTCTTGCGGAATTCCGGGTTCATCCTGGAATGCTTTACATAGATTAACGCCTCTAAAATGTATACAATTGTTGCACATTGCATTTGTCATGGATTTTTGCAATGAAATATCCTTACGAATATAACTACTTTGGAAAAATATACAATATAGGAATTTGGTTATGCCCAAAGTGATTTGCCCAAGAGAGACTACAATTTAAATCAAAATAAATACTACGCTTCCGTTTCATTGCCATAGTCGATGCGTTAAGAAAAACTTAAATTAATTCTAAAAATAGAAAATGAACTTCCTTTAAAATAAATTCGTTGTCATGAAGAAACATCTGCCCATCCTACGTATTCTATTTTACACCTTGCTGTTGAATGTGCAATTGATTCATGCACAAAAACCCAATACTCAAAAACCAATCTGGAAGTTCAACACTCAGGCGCCCTTCTTCTCCAGTCCGGTTGTAGAAAGCAATTCCATTTACATTGGCGGATTGGATAGTGTTTTTTATTGCTTCAACAAAAGTGATGGAAGTATAAACTGGAAATTGAAAACGATGGGAGCCATTCGATCAACTGCAAAAATTTCCGGTGAAACACTCTATTTCTTTAGCGGAGACGGAACATTTTATGCTCTCAATAAAAATAATGGCAGTTCTATCTGGACATTTCAGACAAGAAATAAAAACTATGATCCTTTTGATTATTACCAAAGCAGTCCATTGCTCGCTGCTGAATCAATAATTTTTGGCTCCGGTGACGGATTTGTTTATTCGTTAAACAAAGTAACAGGAAAAGAAATCTGGAGTTATAAAACAGGTGATGTTGTTCATTCCACTCCTGCAGTTTACAACAATAAAATCTATATCAACTCCTTTGATGGTTATACTTATGCTTTAAACGAAAAAGACGGGACTCTGGCATGGAAATTTAAAAGTGTCGGACATCGCTATTTCCCGAAAGGTGAAATGCAGTTTTCTCCGGTAATTTCTAATGGATTGGTGTTCGTAAGCGGAAGAGATTACAACCTCTATGCATTGGACGCGGAAAAAGGTTTTTCACACTGGAACAAAGTCTTTACAAGAGGATGGGCGCCGGTCATTACTCCTTCACCCGAAAATGACTCCCTGATTTACGTAGGAACATCAGATGATTATCTTCTTCTCTGTTTGAACAGCCTCACAGGTCGTGAAATCTGGAAAACGAATGTAAAATTTAATGTCTTCGGAGCTTGTACCTTTCGTCACGATACAGGCTATGTTTCTACACTTATGGGAACATGTTTTTCTTTCAATAGAAAATCCGGGGAGCTTTACACACGATACACATCAACTTCTTACGATTCACACCATCTGGATTATTTTAAAGCTGACGACACATTCCGAGATGATATTTATTCCATCCTTCACTCCAATGAAGATCTGATCGAAGCGGAATATAAAGTTGGTGGTTTCTATTCCACACCAGCGATCTCAGATAACTTAATTTTTCTTAGTAGTACCGATGGTAATTTGTATTGCTACAAAATAAATGTGGATTAGAATTTCAAAAGCACGAATGCATTTATGAAGAAAATTAAACCGAAAAATTAAAAATTACATTCCGCAGACAATACATTACTGAAGTGGCAACTTTTCATTATCCCATTTTTACTCTCTGACAAAGACATGACAAGGAATATATTCCCGAAAGTACTTTTACCAAATAAATCAATCCGCTGTCACCAGGTTGTGTTAGGTTTATTTGTTGATCAGAGGCCCTGAGCGAAAAGCTCGGGGTCTTTTGTTTTTAAAAAAGGGACGGGGGACGGGAGACGGGGGACGAAAACGAAGGCCAAAGTTCTGAATTAAGAATTAAGAATTATGAGTTAAAACTCCAAACTCATAATTCTTAATTCAAAATTCATAACTCAAAATTCAAAACTCATAACTCATAATTCAAAACTCATAACTCATAATTCAAAACTCAGGTTTGCTGCTTTTCCTCTTTCACCGGCCAGAAAAATGAAAAAGGTTTCTTTCGAAAATAAGTCCAGACAACTTTTCGGAGAGAAAAATATTTACTCATATCAATTCTCCTTGATCGAATGGCAATGGTCAGTGCCAATGAAAAACTGATGATGAAATTGAAAAAGCCAATACCTATCACGCCAACCAGACATTGAATCAAATAGCCGGAAGAGACTTCAAAATTCTGATTAAAGAATCCGACAGCGACATTTCCCGCGGAAAAAGTAATGTGACGAATATCGTAAGGCAATGCAGTGATCTTTCCGATAAATCCCGCTGTCCCTAATAAAAATCCAAGAACAATATTTCCGGCAAGAGTGCCGCCATTGTGTTCTATGTATTGCACAAATTTTTGCAGACGTTTCGAGCCCGCTCTCTTCTTTAACAAAGGATGATTCAGAATCCGCAATGGAATTCCGCTGAACACCATTTTATTGTCGACCCATCCGCTGAAAACTCCAGAGATAAAAAGAAAAAATCCGGTAATACAAGCGTACCAAAGACACAGGGATTCAACCGGATTAACACCGGACAATAATTCTCTTGAACCTTCAAGATCTGTAACCGGAACACCAAAGATGAATTGATAAGCCGCTGCAAAAAGCATGGCCATAGGAAATGAAGCAAGTAAATTGCCGACGAAAGAAATAAACTGACTCCTCCACACTCTGCTGATCATTTCAGCTAGTGAAGTATGCGTGCTGTCTTCCTGATCCATAGAAGCGGCAATTGAGGACGCGGTCATTGCAGGCTGCTTAGTGGCAAGTGTGGCGCCGGTTACCTGTATCACCACAAATCCTGCTGCGTACAGGATGCTGTAGGAAAACGCCTCCCAGAATAATGGCAAATGCAAATTGTGCAGGAGTATTTTAAACAAAACCATCGCGCCAACAATAGATCCTCCTTTCAATGAGCTGTAAAAAAAATCAAAATATTCTGATCGTGTGGATGTAATGTAATGTTCACCTGTTCTACTCTTGTGGTCAACGATTTGAAAAGACAAAAGTGAGATGTTGTCATACACAAATCTTCGTATGCTGTTCCTGGTATTTCTCATTCGCACACTGTTCCTGAGAAATCGAAGCAAACGAGGCAATTCAATTTTATGATCGTTATCAATAAAATCAAGCAATACCAAAAGTCTTTGTACTTGTGATTCCAACTGACGAATAACAAAATTTTGCCGGAGACTGGTTCCTTTCGTCTGACTTTCCGTTGTTAATACTTTAATCGCATCGGCACACTGATTGAGCAACACTTTCACATGCCTGAAATCAATTTCCAGATGCTGATTCTCACGGAACCGTGCTACATAATCAACCAATTCTCTGTTTTGCTCAAGGAAAGGAGTCAATAAAGCTTCTTCTCCGGAAACCATTCGGTGGATAGCACGATCTGTACCGAGATATCCGATTCTGTAACTCAAATACAAAATAGCATTGAGTACCTGTGGCTGCAGTTTACTATAAACGGGATTTCGTTGCACGTGCAACAAAGAAAAAAGTTTAATCCATAATTCATCCTGAACCGAATCCACCCAACGGAAATCATCCTTTTTCCGAAACACAGCTCCAAGAATATGCTGCATGGAATTTTCATCTTCAACCGGTGGAAGAATTTTATGTTTGATTTTTCTGGATAGTTCTCCAAAAAAAGTATCATCAGCAGAAATCCCTTCAGTTACAAACAAACCTGTAAAATCACTTTGTTCAATCAGATCGCTTAACCATAAACTGATCTTGTTTCTGAAGTGCTCGTCCTCCTGGAGCGATTGGATCAACTGGCTTATCTTCAATTCAGACTGCTGGTATGCCGCTAATGAAGAGGGACGAATTTCATCTATGAGAATTGAAAAACACTTTACAATAGATGCCAGTGTTTCGGGTTGCTCTGTTTTCAGTTTTGTAATCCAATGTGACATGTTAAATTTTGAAACCTCTTAATATGAAATCAAATTTCTAATCAAATTGCAAGCTGAAAATCCCGGTAATCGAGTAAAGCTATGAAAATACATTCGACCAGCTATTTTAAGAACGAAATGAAACGAGATGAATTCTTCAAATCCTGGATTTCTCGTCTTGAAAAACTGAATGAAACTGTATATCAGTCAGTTGAAATTCATACTGCTTTGGGAAAAACAAAGATATGGCATTTCAATGCGGAACGGACAGATCTGAAAACACTCGTCATATTTCCGGGTTTCAGAACATCAAGTTTATTCTGGGATACCGATAAAGCTTTGAATCAACTAAAAGCAAATTTCAGAATCTTCCTTGTTGAAACGAACGGACAACCTGTATTAAGCGAAGGAAAAACTCCGGATATCCGCTCAAATGATTATGGTGTATGGGGAAAAGAAGTTCTGGATAAATTAAAAATAGAGAAATGCTCCATTGCAGGTGCTTCATTCGGTGGATTGGTGTGTGTCAAAATGGGTTTGGTTGCACCGGAAAGAATTGAAAAAATGTTTCTGCTGAATCCGGGCTGTTTGCAGACTTTTTCTTTCTCCTGGAAAAACATGTATTACAATTTTCTTCCGCTTATTTCTCCGACAAAGAAAAACATCCGAACCTTCCTGGAAAACGGAGTGTTTTTTCCCGGTCATCACATGCCTTCCCCTGCAGCACTGGAAGCGTTGATTGACTTCGAACATTTTGCCATAACCGAATACGTTGATAAAGCACAAAAACCGTATGCGATTCCTGCGAAAGAATTATCCGCACTGGAATCAAAGGTTTATCTTATCCTTGGTGAAAAAGATCTTTTGTTCCCATATAAAAAGTCAGAAACAGTCGCCCGAAAATGTTTCAGAAATCTTTGTGATGTCAGGGTTTTAAAAAATACCGGACATGGTATTGAAACTAGTAAAGAAGCCATGAGCATTTTAAAAGATGCAATGCTGACTTAAGTGCACCTCCAAAAAGAAAGGCCGGATGTTTAATAAACATCCGGCCAATATCTGATTCAAAAATTATTTAATCGAATGGAAATTTATTGTCCGAGGATCCACGCGAACATCAGTGGAGCGACGATGGAAGCATCGCTTTCGACGATAAATTTCGGAGTATCTATGCCCAGTTTTCCCCAGGTAATTTTTTCGTTCGGTACAGCGCCAGAATAAGAACCATAGCTTGTCGTAGAATCACTGATCTGACAGAAGTAAGACCAGAACGGAACATCATGCCATTCCAAATCCTGGTACATCATCGGCACCACACAGATCGGGAAATCACCGGCGATACCTCCACCAATTTGAAAAAATCCGACTCCTTTTCCACCACTGTTTTTTCTGTACCAGTCAGCCAGCCATACCATGTATTCGATACCACTTTTCATCGTGGTCGCTTTCATCTCATTCTTGATCACATAAGAAGCGAAAATATTTCCCATCGTTGAATCTTCCCAACCCGGAACAACAATCGGGAGATTTTTCTCCGCAGCGGCAAGCATCCAGGAATTCTTCGGATCAATTTCATAGTATTGTTTCAGGTCGCCTGATAACAACATTTTGTACATGTATTCATGCGGGAAATACCGTTCGCCTTTTTTATCCGCGTCATTCCACACTTTAAAAATATGTTTTTGCAAACGACGAAACGCTTCTTCCTCAGGAATACAAGTATCTGTTACACGATTGTAATGATTCTCCAGCAAATCCCATTCTTCCTGCGGACTCAGATCACGATAATTCGGAACACGTTTGTAGTGATTGTGTGCTACAAGATTCATGATGTCCTCTTCGAGGTTAGCGCCTGTACAGGAAATAATCGCCACTTTATCCTGGCGAATCATTTCAGCAAGAGATATTCCCAGCTCAGCAGTACTCATCGCGCCTGCCAGTGTGATCATCATTTTCCCACCTTCATCCAGATGCTGAACATATGCCTTCGATGCATCCATCATCGCAGCTGAATTGAAATGGAGATAATTTTTCTCCATGAATGATGAAATGGGTCCTTTAGTCATTTTTCTGATTTTTAAATATTTAGTTGGCGAAGTTAGAAAAAGCACTTACATTCTTCAAATTTTGTAAAATCTTGCAAATTAGATTGCTTCTACATTTGATACGGTTCAAATTTCTTAAAATCCACTTTGACATGATAATGCCAATAATAAATAATTACCTCACCTATGGCTTATGTCAGCCCTTCGGGCTTTATTAGGTAGGACTCCGTAGAGCTATAATCATATCAGCCCTTCGGGCTTTGGTCAAGGATTAAAGAATCGATAAAAATCGCGGAATTATATATCGCTTTTTTTATAGGTTTCAACTTTTCATTACGGCCTTTTCAACTCGTTAAAATATCTCCTGCTTTTCATCAAAACATGATTGTGAAAATCAATCAATTTCAACTTTTCAATTTTTTTTGAATCCAACGGGTTTTCAATCTTGTCTACACTTCATCTTTTGGAATTTAGAACTGATTCAAAATAAAACACAACATTTATAGAGTTAATACTGAAGATTATTCAAACTAAATTGCAACCATGAACTTTTAGAACTAAATCAGCTTGCCCTGGAATTTAACTATTCTAATTAATATCATTTCTCTGGCAGAAAATTCGGAAACCAAAATGCAAATAGTCGCCAACATTTTTTTTCATCAAAACAATTTCTTTAAAACTCATTGAACCTCACTCAATGATTGAAAATTCCAATTTAAAATGAAAATTGATCAAATAATAAGTTTTAAGTCTAAGCCCGAAGGGCTGTTATTATTATAGTATAAACCAAGGTGGTTTAGTGAGAAGCCCGAAGGGCTGACATGGACACCAAAATCCTTCCAGAAAATAATGTCAGGAACATATTCAAAAATTTATTTACATCTTGTTTTCTCTGTTAAAGGAAGAGAAAATCTCATAAATCCGGAATGGCAGGACGAAATTTACAAATACATCGCTGGAATTATTCATAACAAAGGTCAGAAATCAATTATCGTAAATGGATTTTCCGATCATATCCATTGTTTAATAGGAATAAAACCCTCTATTTTAATATCAGATTTGGTTAGAGATATTAAAAACAATTCATCCAAGTTTATAAACACCAAAGGTTTTGTAAAGGGTAAGTTTCAATGGCAAGAGGGGTATGGTATTTTTTCACATTCCGAATCTCAAATTGACAAGGTGTACAACTACATATTAAATCAAAATGAACATCACAGGACAAAAACATTCAAAGAAGAATACATTGAATTGCTAAGTAAATTTCAAATTGATTTTAAAACAGAATTTTTATTTGAATGGATCGAATAATCTCCATTGAACTAAAGAGATATGGAGAGAATTCTATCCCTCATTACATCGCAAGACTTGCCACTCTGGAAAGCGTAGTAACAAAAAAGCAAAGAGTTCAGAATTATGAGTTATGAGTTGAGAATAGGCTTAGTTTACTATCAACCTGAATACCAGCCACTAAGCACTAACCACTAACCACTAACAACTAACCACTAACAACTAACCACTAACAACTAACCACCTACTTCACCTTCTGCAGAAAAATCAAATACGTCGGGAAGTGGTCACTATATCCGCTCGCGTAATTGTCGAAATCATAGGTACGTTTTGGATAGCCTTTGTATTTGCCATCCGTTTGAACCATCCAGGGTTTATTGAAAATTTTTGCATCCTGGAAAAAGAATCCATCCTGATCTTTATTTAAAAATCCGGATGAAATAATGATCTGATCAAAGAGGTTCCAGCTATCGTTGTAAGCCAAAGTTCCAATCCCCTGTTTATACATTGACATCCATGGATTGTACATTCCACCTTTCATTACTTTATCTTTTTCTCCCTTAGCTCCGAGAACTACAGCAACACTTGGACTAACAGGATCGTCGTTCAGATCGCCCATCACCACAATTTTCGCATCCGGATTGAGAGCGGTAATCGAATCAATCTTGTGCTTGCACACACTCGCTGCGCTTGCTCGTCCCGGAGCACTTGCCTCTTCGCCACCACGACGGGAAGGCCAGTGATTCACAAATACATGCAAGGGCTCTGCGTCAAACATACCATATACATATAATACATCACGTGTTTTACGAATGGTGCTGTCCGTATTGTACAACAACACATTCAAGGGTTCGCTGAATTTGGGTGTAAAATATTTAGGATTGTACATCAATGCTACATCAACACCACGCTCATCCGGAGAATCGTAATGTACGATCTGATAGTTTCTGCGAATGAGAGAAGGCTGGTGCGCGAGATCCTGAAGTACCGATTCGTTTTCAATTTCCGCGCAACCAAACATAGCTAGTCCGTCTGGCGTTTTATCCGTTCCAATTTGTGACAATACTTCTGACAAGTGATTTACTTTATCTGTATACACTTCTCCAGTATAATGCTTCGACCCTTCCGGAAGAAACTCTTCGTCATTCACTTTCGGATCATTGATTGTATCATAAAAATTCTCCAGGTTATAAAATCCAATCAGGGAGACTTTGTATGTTGTTTTTTGTGCAGATACAACAACATTCAACAAAGTGAATATGCTCAACAGCAGGAGGTTTCTTTTCATCATAATTTACAACCGGTTTCAAATGATTCGGGCGGCAAACATACAAAAAGGCTGGTCTTGTTGATGATGCTTCGCTGAATTCATTGATTCATCGCAATTTATTCAAATAAAAATGATGAACAGTACAGAAATACATTGTATTTCATTGAAAAAACAAGGAATTTCTGATCAGATTACAGGAAATCACTACTTATTCTGATTTCTCAGTGAATTAACATGGAAATAACCATACACTATAAGCAACTTTTGCTAATTTGATTAGCTTTGTCCCCCCCATTTATTGAAAGCAACTAAGAACTAGACAATTCACTATGCGATCACAAAAAAAACTACTCTTCATCCTGTGCCTGTTTTTCCCAATTCTGACGTTTGCACAAACGGCAACGATTAAAGGAACAGTAACCGATGAAAGCAACCGACCTGTTAACGGCGCGAAAATTTCAATCAAATCAAGTGGACATTCCACAACTACCGATTCTACCGGTGCCTTCATTTTGCAAAATGTTCCTTATGGAAAAATGCAAATGGATATTTCAAAAGACGGAATTTCTTCCACAAACAAAGAAATCGAAGTAAAAGAAGCGGAAGTGAACGTGGCGATCAATCTCGGCGATCAAACAACCGAAGGTGTTCATGCTAGTTCTGAAAGCATCCCGACTGTTTCCCTCAATGAGGAAGAACTGAAAGAATCTTCTACGCCTTCAGTAGCCAGCGTCCTCACTGCTTCGCGTGACGCATTTGTTTCCGCAACAACTTTTGTATTCAGTGTTGCACGTTTCAGAGTACGTGGTTATGATGATGAGAATTTCTACACACTCATGAACTCCGCTCCCATGAACGACATGGTAACCGGAAGAAACCTCTATTCCTCCTGGACCGGCCTGAACGATGTAATGCGTAGCAGAGAATCCACTTACGGACTTCACCCCGCGACTTACTCATTCGGTGCACTTGGCGGTGTTACAAGTATCGATAGCAGAGCTTCACACCAGCGTAAACAATTCCAGATTTCTTATTCCGCTTCCAATCGTTCCTATGACAATCGTGTCATGGCTACCTGGGGTTCCGGAGTGATGAAAGGTGGATGGGCTGTATCACTTTCTTACTCCCGTCGTTGGGCTGATGAAGGATATGTAAAAGGCACTTTCTATGATGGTCACTCTTACTTCCTTTCAGTTGAAAAAATCATCAATAGCAAACACTCTCTTTCATTGACAGGTTTCGGCGCAATGACAAAAAATGGCCGCTCCGCTCCTGCTTCAAAAGAAATGATGACTCTTGCTGACGATCATTACTACAATCCGAACTGGGGTTACCAGAATGGTAAAGTCCGTAATGCTGTTGTAGGCGATGCGCACCAACCGGTGATCATCCTCAATCACGACTGGAAGATCAACGAAAAATCTTCTCTTGAATCCGCTCTCTCTTATCAGTTTGGTCTGAACAAAGTTTCCGGTCTCGACTGGTACAACGCGGAAGATCCTCGTCCGGATTACTACCGTTACCTCCCAAGCTTCGACCCGAACTACGGCGAAGACAGCGCGAGCTACAATGCCTATTCCGCTCAACTTGCCGATCTGCTGCGTAACAACGAATCACTTCGTCAGATCCAGTGGGACGAATTGTACGAAGCAAACCAATTGCACGACACTACTATCAATGGAACAAGCGGCTTGTGGGCGAAATACGTTATTCAAAATCGTGTTACAGATACCAAACGTGCGAACTTCAACACCATCTACAACCGTGTGATCAATGATCACCTGGTCTTCAACGGTGGCGCTACTTTCCAGTCACAATCTTCTGAATATTACAAAGAAGTCAAAGACCTGATGGGTGCCGACTTCTTCACCGATCTCAATCAGTTCGCTCAACAGGCGAATCCGCTGGATCCGAATGCGAATCAAAATGACCTGGATAATCCAAACAGAATTCTTCACGAAGGTGACAAATACGGTTATGATTACACAGCCCACATCGCCAAAGGTTCTCTCTGGGGACAAGGAGTTTTTACCTACAACCGTGTTGATTTCTTCCTTGCTCTGAATCTTGCCAATACAAGCTTCTACCGTACAGGACATGTGAGAAATGGAGTTTTCGCGACATCTTCTTTCGGAGATTCTGAAAAGAAAAACTTTTTCACATACGCTGTAAAAGGCGGAGTGACTTACAAAGCAAACGGACGTAATTACTTCTTCGTGAACCTTGAAAATTTATCCCGTGCTCCTTTGTTTGACAACGCGTTCATTTCTCCACGTACACGCAATACGCTCGCGAATGATTTGAAAAATGAATCCATCTTTTCTGTAGAAGGTGGTTACCTTTTGAAATCACCACGTCTGAAAGGAAAAGCTGTTGCTTACATGACTCAATACACCGATGGTACAGACACACGCAGCTTCTACGATGACGATTACCGTACTTTCGTAAACTATACACTTACAGGTATCGATAAACGACATGTAGGAATAGAAGTTGCCGTTGATGCTGCCTTAGGAAAAGGATTCAGCGCAAGCGCGGTTGCTTCTGTAGGTGAATTCTTCTATTCATCACGTCCGCTCGCGACAACAACTCAGGATAACAAAGACACATTGCTCGGCTCCAACGAAACGCTTTACCTCGAGGACCTTCACCTCGGCGGCGGCGCGCAAAGCGCATACACAGTTGGTCTGAACTATCGTTCAAAACGTTTCTGGTTCGTGAATGTGAACTTTAATTATTTTGATGACATTTATATCGACGCGAATCCACGTCGTCGCTCTATCTCTTCTCTCGACCTGGTCGATGCCGGATCAACGACCTGGAAAGCAATCCTGCAACAGGAAAAAGCGGATCCGCAATTCACCATGGATGCTTCCTTCGGATGGTCATGGAGAATGAACAACAAAATCAAATCTCTGAAACGTCCGGCTTATATTGTTTTGAATCTCGGTCTGACCAACATCCTGAACAACCAGGATCTGATCAACGGTGGTTATGAATACAGCCGTTTCGACACACAAAACAAGGACGTCAACAAGTTCCCGAATAAATATACGTACAGTTATGGCACAACATTCTTTGCCAACCTCACTTTACGTTTCAATTAATCCATCCAGAAAATCAAACAGCTATCCTATATCATGACAACAATGAAAAGATACACCAGCATTCTCCGATTGTTCATTCTTCTCGGCCTAACAACAAGTCTTTTGTCGTCTTGCGTGAAGAAAGAATACGACGAACCCACAACCGCAAACATTGACCCGAACCTGACGGTGACCCACTCCCTCAGCCAGTTCACAGCTTTGGCTACAGGACCGGTTCCGAAAGAAATCACCACCGACATCATCATTTCCGGTGTTGTTATCGCGGATGATGAATCCGGAAACTTCTACAAAGAAATCATCATCCAGGATTCTACAGCAGGACTCAGCATCAGTGTTGACATTTCCAATTTCTATACTGAATATCCTATCGGTCGCCGTTTGTTCATCAAAGCAAAAGGTCTTTACCTTGCTGATGATGGTGATGGTAACTTCCAAATTGGTGTGAAAGACAATAATACGATCGGTCGTATTCCTTCAACACTGGTTGGACAATACATCGAGAAAGGCAAATGGGGCATCCCTGTTACTCCTGCCAGCTACACACTGAGCAGTCTTGGTAATGCAGGTTCTAACACACTGGTAAAAATCAGCGGTGTTGAGTTTGTTACTGCTGACGCGGGTATCAGCTATGCTGACGCCATCAACCTGATTTCAAAAAACCGTGTGGTAGAAGATTGCTCTTCACCTGCAAACACTGTTAAAATGTACAACAGCGGTTATTCCAAATTCGCTTCTGAAATCACTCCAACCGGAAACGGTACAATCGTTTGTGTAAATAAATTTTACAACGGTGCTCCTGAATTGGTGATCCGTGATCCACGTGATGTAAACATGCCGGACGTTCGTTGCGACGGTACAACAGGCGCTTTAACACAAATGCCGATTGATAGTTTGCGCATGGTGTTCACAGGAACAACCACAACCGGTCCTGTTGGTCGTAAAATCAAAGGTATCGTGATTTCCGATAACGCGAATCAGAACACCGATCCGAAAAACATGGTGATCCAGGACGGCACAGCAGGTATTGTTGTCCGTTTCTCTTCCGCGCATGCATTTGCTGTAGGTGCTGAAGTAGAAGTTCGTGTATCAGGACAGGAATTATCCGAATACAACGGATTGCTGGAAGTAAACTACGTTGATCCGGGTAACGCGATCCAAACCGGCACAGGCACCATCACTCCGCGTGTTGCTACGATTTCACAGATCATCGCCAATTTACAAACATGGGAATCTACCTTAGTGACAGTTCAGGCGGGTACTGCTTCCGGTTCTACAACTTATAGTGGATCAAA
The DNA here is from genome assembly GCA_016720935.1 of Bacteroidota bacterium. NCBI lineage: Bacteria > Pseudomonadati > Bacteroidota > Bacteroidota bacterium. The sequence continues at coordinate 374,838 of JADKJP010000003.1, read as the reverse complement.
TACTCTGACGGACGCTTCCGGTTCTCTTACTTTGTACACTCGTACACAAGCATCCTTTGCTTCTACTGCATTGCCAACAGGTCCGAAAAGCTTCACAGGAGTTCTTTCAGAATACTCTTTCGCGACAGTGCCTGCGCAGCTTTCTATCAGAAGTACTGCTGACGTACAATAATTCAAAAACCTTTTTATGAAAAAATCCCCGGAGTGAAAACTTCGGGGATTTTTTTTGATCAGATTTTCAGTCAGGTTAAAAACTCTTTCACCACCTCCCCAAACCCCGCCGGATTCTCCGCATGCACCCAATGCCCTGCATTCGCTACGGTAACAATGTTCACTTGAGTAAACATTTGCCGGATTTCCGTCTCATCTGTTTGTGAAATATATCCGGAACGCTGGCCGCGAATAAAAAGTGTGGGGACATCAATTGGCGCGGTTGGCAGGAAAGCTTTTCCGATATTCTCTATGTTTTTTTCTATCGCCGAAAGATGAAATCTCCAGTCAAGCTTTTGCGCGTCGTTCCAGTATAAATTTTTAAGCAAAAATTGAACTGTGGCTTCGTCGTGAATGGAAACACGCAACTGCTCCTCTACTTCTTTGCGGCTGCTGACATTCTCCGGTTGTACGGAATTGAGCGCTGACAAAACCGATTGGTGATGTGGCGCGTAATAACGCGGCGCGATGTCGGCGATAATTAATTTCTCCAGACGTTCAGGATATTTATCCGCGAAAAACATCGCGACTTTGCCACCCATGGAATGTCCGAGCAAAACCACTTTCGACAAACCTTCATCGTCCATCAGCTCACGAACATCTTCAACCATGTCTTCATAGGAGAATGCATCGCTGTGCGGACTTCTCCCGTGATTTCTCAGATCAATCGCGTAGCAGGAGAATCCTAAACCTGAAAAATATTTTGAAAAAGTATTCCAGTTATCTCCCAGCCCGAACAATCCGTGAAGAATGAAAAGCGGTTTGCCTTCTCCTGTTTTTTTGAAAAATAATTTCATCGCTTGATGATAGAAAGATCTGTTAGCTTCTTAAACAACGCAGATACATTTGCACTGTATTTTCCAATCCATAATACAAAGCATCCGAGATCAGGGCATGACCGATGGAGACCTCAAGCAAACCAGTGACTTCAGTGCGGAAGTAACGCAGGTTGTCGAGGTTGAGATCATGACCGGCATTGAGTCCAAGACCAACTCTTGCCGCGGCTTTGGACGCGTGCACGTATTCAGCCACCGCCTTGTGCGGATGATGCGGATATTCACTCGCGTAATTTTCAGTATAAAGTTCAATCCTGTCGGTTCCAGTTTCAGCCGCCAGTTCAACCAATTTATCTACCGGTGCAAGGAACAAGGATGTTCTCACACCATAACTTTTCAACTCAGCGACGATATCTGTAAGAAATGACTGGTTTGTTTCAGTATCCCAGCCTGCATTTGATGTGAGCACATCCGGAGGATCGGGAACAAGTGTTGCCTGATCAGGACGAATTTCACGGATCAGTTCCAGAAATTCCCTCGATGGATAACCTTCGATGTTGAATTCTGTTTTCACAATTTCTTTGAGCGCATACACATCTTTGATCCGGATATGGCGCTCATCCGGCCGGGGATGAACGGTAATTCCCTCCGCTCCGAAACGCTCTATGTCGGCAGCTACCTTCAGCAAATCGGGAACATTTCCTCCTCTGGCATTCCTGAGGGTGGCGATTTTGTTAATATTGACGCTGAGTCGTGTCATGGAAATCATGAAATTGTAAGATTTGCCAAAATTACAACAAAACATGAAGGCCTGCGTTTTTCTACAAGATGTAATCTAAAAGTCTTTATACCTTTCCCGAACTGATAATCTGCTTTGATTTCCCATCTTGGCAAGGCTTTTGAAGCCTGATAAATGAAAATATGTATGTTTGCACCCCGTTAAACCTTCCGGTTTAATATTCCGTAAAAAAACCAATGATTGCAAAGGACCTGATCAACGATTCATTCCCGCCCCTCAAACTGAGCGACAGCGGATTGAAAGCCATTAACTGGATGGAAGAATTCCGCCTGGAACATCTTCCCCTGGTCGACGGGATCAATTACATCGGACTTGCTTCAGAAGAAGATATCCTGAAACTGAGCGCCCTCGATCAGCCACTTGCCAATCACAACCTGCCGCTCATTCGTCCTTTTGTTCGGTACAATCAGCCTGTCTTTGAAGTGGTGAAACTGATTTCAAAAGACAAACTCACGATTGTTCCCGTCCTCGATGCGGCGGATCATTACATCGGACTTGTGACGCTTCAGGATATTCTGAAACATTATTCCGACAGCGGAATTTTTGAAGACGCGAATGGAGTGATCGTTCTGGAAGTCGGCGCGAAAAGTTACAGCCTCAGCGAAATCTCACACATCATCGAATCCGAAGACGGGAAAATTATCAGTTCTTACATCACCCCGAATCCGGAAAACGAAACCATTGACATCACCATCAAAATAAATCAACGCGAACTTTCCCGTATCCTCGCTTCCTTTAACCGTCACGGTTACTTTGTAAAGGAACATTATCATCAGAATGAATTTATTGATGATGTGAAATCACGCTACGATTCATTGATGAATTATCTTGGTATTTAAACCGGAGCGATGCGTGCAACCATGAAATTCAAATGGTTCCTGTTTGGATTCTTCCTGGCATGCATTTCAGCCTCCGCGCAAATCAGCCCTGCTCCTGCTTTTACAGATTCATTATCGGAAAGTGATTCTTCCTCTGTCGAAATCATGGACATTGTCCTGATTGGAAATAAAATCACCCGTGAACACATTGTGCTTCGCGAATTAACTTTCCGTAAACACGACACCATTCCGGTGTATGAAGTGGAGAAAAATTTCCGGAGAAGCGAGGAAAATCTGCTCAACACTTCCCTTTTCAATTCTGCACGCATCACCTGGCTGAGACAAGGCAAAGAACTTCGCGTGTACATCATCATGACTGAACGCTGGTACATCTTCCCACTTCCTGTTTTCGAACTCGCGGAACGGAATTTCAATGTCTGGTGGGAAACCAAGGATCTGTCAAGAATAGTTTATGGTGGAATCCTCAACTGGAATAATTTCAGAGGAAGAAATGAAGTACTTGCGGCTTCTGTTCGCCTCGGCTATACACAACGGATCAGTTTTTATTACAACATTCCCTACATCAACAAAAAGCAAAATGCCGGTTTAACGGTTTCTTTTTCTTATGCCCGAAACCACCAGGTTGCCTTTCAAACTCTGAACAACAAATCAAAATATTACAAAGACGAAAATCAATTTGCACGGGAAGAATATGGTGGTTCGGTACAATATATCTATCGTCACGGTTTGTATGAAACGCATGCCGCGGAAATCGGATACCGTGAAGCAGGAATAGAAGATACAGTTGCCCGTTTAAATACAGATTATTTCGGGAATGGAATCAATCAAATTCGTTATACAACATTCCGTTATTTCTTCAAATCAGACCATCGCGATCTTGTCGCTTATCCTCTCAAAGGAAGATATTTCGATCTGGAATTTCTGCAAAGAGGTTTTGGATTTCTAAAAGACGACATCAATATCACATCTGTGATGGCACGTTACAAACATCACTGGAAACTAAGTGATCGTTTTTATTATGCCGGAGGTATCACGGCGATGTATTCAGGGAATAAATACATCCCCTATTTTCTCTATCGCGGTTTGGGATACGGGAAAGAATTTCTTCGCGGTTACGAGTATTATGTCATTGACGGACAACAGTATGGTTTATTGAAAACCAATCTGAAGTTTCAACTTCTGAAGACACATTCTGTTCATGCCGGTTTTATTCCGCTCTCAAAATTCAATACGATTCCCTATGCTTTTTATCTGAATCTTTATGCGGATGCCGGGTATGTGAAGGATCCGCTTTATGCTGCAGAAAATCCCCTGGCAAATACATGGTTGATCAGTTATGGAACCGGATTGGACTTTGTTACGTATTACGATATTGTATTTCGGTTTGAATATTCCATCAACAAATTAGGAGAATCAGGATTTTTTCTTCATTTTACTGCTCCGATCTGACCTGGACGACCGGAAATTGAGTTTTGACTTAATAAAAAATAAATGAACATTGCCATTTATGGCCGCCCGGTAAATCTGAACCAGATTGAATTGGCGGAAACTCTGATCAAATTGCTCCGTCAATCGGACCATAAAATTGTTCTTCATTCGGAATACTATAATTTCCTCAAACAACACCTGCCACTGGAACCAAAGATTCCGGAATTCAGCAGGCATGAAGAAATCTCCGGTGATATCGATTTTCTTTTCAGTATCGGTGGCGACGGAACCTTACTGGATACGGTTTCTCTTGTCAAAGATTCAAAGATCCCGGTAGTCGGCGTGAATGCAGGCAGACTCGGTTTTCTTTCCAGCGTATCGAGAGATAATCTTGAATTCGCGATTGATAGTCTGGCCAAAGGTCATTATTCTACAGACGCCCGAACACTATTGAGGGTAGAGTCCAACTTTCCGATTTTCGAGGGACAAAATATTGCCCTGAACGAATTCACCATTCACAAAAAAGAAACCTCATCCATGATCACCATTCATACTTATCTGAATGGTGAATACCTCAACTCCTATTGGGCCGATGGAATTATGATCTCAACTCCTACCGGATCAACAGGATACTCATTGAGCTGCGGCGGACCGATCATCGTTCCCCAATCAGAAAGTTTCGTCATTACCCCAATCGCTCCTCACAATCTGAATGTACGGCCAATTGTTGTTTCCGATAAAAACGTGATTTCTCTTGAAGTGGAAGGCCGGAGCCAGCATTTTATGGCAACACTTGATTCCCGGTCGGTTACGATTGATTCGGGTTATCAATTGGCTGTCAGGAAAGAAGCGTATTGTATCAACCTGGTCCGCCTCAGTAATGAAAATTTCCTGAATACCCTGAGAAAGAAACTAAATTGGGGATTGGACACCAGAAATTAATAAAATCGAGGTAAAAAATGGCTTATATTTAATGCGAATGGGAACTTTTAAACGGATCTCGTCCGTATAATGTATCATATTTTTTAATTACTATATTTGCCGAGTACTGTCTGACCGCATGAAGAAAATTGTACTTCTACTTTTAACGGCTTTATTGCTGGTACCAGCAATTTCTGAAGCCCAACGCTGGAAACGTCAGCGTTACGAGTTCAGTTTCGGCCTTGGAATTAGTAATTTCCTCGGGGAACTGGGCGGCGCCAACCAAATCGGCACAAATTATTTCCGCGATCTGGAGTGGTCACTCACCCGTATGGCGGCTTCTGTAGGATTACGATACAAGCTCAGCAATTATTTCGCGCTGAAATCTCACCTCACGTATGGACGTATTTCCGGCGATGATAAACTAACCACGGAGTATTTCCGGAATTATCGCAACCTGAATTTCTTCTCTGATATTTACGAATTCAACGTCAACTTCGAAGGTGCATTCCAGCAGGAACAGGTGGGTCACCGTTACAGATTGAGAAAAGTCCGGGGGATGAAAGGTTATGAATTGTACACCTATGCATTTGTGGGTGTAGGTGTGTTTTATTTTGATCCGAAAACAACTTACAAAGGAACGACCATCCGCTTGCAACCTCTGGGAACAGAAGGACAAGGTTTAATTCCATCCAGAAATAGATATTCACTCGTTCAACTTTGTATTCCTGTCGGTATCGGATTTAAATACACGATCGACCGCACCTGGGGACTTGGGCTTGAGCTCGGAATTCGTAAAACGTTTACGGACTACATTGATGACGTAAGTACAACTTATTTTGACTTCAACAATTATCCAAACGCGAATCCTGATGCGGCTGCATTATCGGACCGTTCCGCTAAAGAGCCTGGCAGACATAATACCGATGCCGGCGAGCAACGTGGAGATCCAAGGGATAAGGATTCTTACATGTTTGGTATTTTCAGCATAAACTATAAGCTTAAGAACGGACGTAATAATTTACCTCGTTTTTGATATTTGCCTGAGAATTTATCGGGCATTTATCCGTTGAAGCTAATCACCCAATACGGGTTTCCCTTCATGAATTTTACGAGAACTCCAATCCTCCTCCTGTTTCTGACTTGCCTCTTTTGCAGCCCTGCAAATGGCCAGTACAACGAAATTGGTATCCAGGCCGGTGTCGCCAATTACAAAGGAGAACTCTCCCCGCATACCTTCAATACCGATTTTATTCATCCTGCTTTCGGAGCCTTCTTTCGACACAACTGGAACCGCCATTGGAGCTGGAAACTAGAGCTGAATTACGGTCGTATTTCAGGCGATGATGCCAAAGCGACGACCGGTTTTGAACTCGACAGAAATTTATCTTTCTATTCAAATATTCTTGAACTCTCCCCTCAGATAGAATTCAACTTTTTCCCCTATGAAACAGGGAATTCAGACTTTCCGTTTACTCCTTATCTATTCACCGGAATTTCCGTCTTCCATTTCAATCCAAAAGCTGAATTGAATGGCGAAGTTTATGAATTACAACCACTCGGAACCGAAGGCCAGGGCTACAATGGCACGAAAGAATACAAACGAATCCAGCTCGCCATTCCTATCGGAGGTGGAATAAAAATTACCGGAAGTGGTCGTGTTGGTGTGGGAATAGAAGTCGGTGCCCGCAGAACTTACACCGATTACCTCGATGATGTTAGTACCACCTATCCTGACATGGCCAGACTTTTATCCACCCGAGGCCCTGCTGCTGTTGCACTTTCAGACAGATCATTTTCCCGATCAGATACAACCGTTTTCACTCCTGTTTTCAGAAAACAAAGAGGTAATTCAAGGGATAAAGATTGGTACATTTTTGCCGGAATCACCATCTATATCCGGCTGACCAGTCTGCAAAGAGACATCTGCAGGCCATTCAGAATGCGTCGATATTGATTTATTTACTCATTTGAGTAAAATGCCGCAGAATTGATTATAAAAACCCCGTTTTTATTAATTTTTAACACACTTTATCTTTTCTCTTCCTCAGGAATTCACCCCTCTTTTTACCTATTTTAATTAACTTGCGCCGCTTTTCATTATTGGCGAATGAGTCTTAAAGACAAAATAATTCCGGGTAAGCTACCGTTGCACCTTGCCGTCATCATGGACGGGAATGGACGATGGGCGCAAAAACAAGGACAGATGCGGGTGTTTGGTCATCAAAATGGCGTAAAGGCCGTGCGTGATACCACAGAAGCCGCAGCTGAAATAGGGATCAAATACCTGACCTTGTACGCCTTTTCTACTGAAAACTGGAATCGCCCAAGAGAAGAAGTTGACGCGTTGATGGAACTCCTGATACACACCATCAACCAGGAAAAGGAAACGCTTCATAAAAATAATATTCGCCTGCTTGCCATTGGTGATTTGAAATCACTTCCTGCAGGTTGTTACCAGGAATTGCAGGAAGCGATCCGTGAAACTGCAGGCAACACACGCATGTCACTCGTGCTCGCGTTGAGTTATAGTTCCAAATGGGAACTCACCAATGCAATGCGTGAGATCGCAAGGGAAGTTGAAGAAGGAAAAATTAAAGCGGATGATATCAATGAGCAATCGATCGCGTCCCATTTGAATACCGCGTCCATTCCTGATCCTGAATTACTGATCAGAACAAGCGGAGAACACCGGATCAGCAATTTCCTCTTGTGGCAAATAGCTTACTCCGAATTATACTTTACAGATAAGCTCTGGCCGGAATTCGGAAAAGAAGATTTGTACGAAGCCCTGATCGATTACCAAAACCGCGAAAGACGTTTTGGCCTTGTGAGCGAACAATTACCTAAACCCTGATGATGAAAAGATTTCTTTTTACTGTTCTCCTTTTTATTTCCATTCAAACCCTCTATGCACAAGTGCAACTGGGCGGAGACAGCCTCATCGTTGATTACGGAAATCCGAAGCAATTCGTGATCGGTGGAGTTATCGTTACCGGAACACAATACCTGGATGAAGGTGTATTGATTAACTTATCCGGATTGATCGTTGGCGATACCATTGAAGTGCCCGGAGACAAAACCACTAAAGCCATCACCAATCTTTGGAAACAGGGATTGTTTTCTGATGTGAAAGTGCTTGCAACCCGTACACAGGGACAAACCATTTTCCTTGAACTACGTCTCCAGGAAAGACCACGCTTATCTAAATTCTCTTTCAAAGGTGTCAGCAAATCTGAAGCCGATAAAATTCGCGAAAAAGTAAAACTGGAACGCGACAAAGTTGTAACCGAAAATGTAATCGCTTCCACGAAAAATATCGTGAAGAATTTTTACGTCGATAAAGGTTACCTCAATGCAGTAGTGACGATCAATGAAATCAGAGATACTACTTTCGCCAACAGGGAAATTCTGGAGATTGTCGTTGACAAGAAAAGCAAAGTTAAAATCCACCGGATTTATATCGATGGAAATACCGCCTTTACCGATGGCAAACTGAAACGGGCGATGAAAGATACCAAGGAGAAACGTTGGTATAAGATTTTCACCTCATCAAAATTCTTGGATGAAAAATATCAGGATGACAAGACCAAATTAATCGCGAAGTATGCTGATCGTGGTTATCGCGACGCTGCAATTGTAAAAGATACTGTTTTCGCTCATGATGAGAAATCAATGGATATCCGTATCCAGGTTCAGGAAGGGCATCAGTATTTCTTCCGGAACATCACCTGGGTGGGAAACACCAAACATTCATCTCAGGAACTCAGCAGTATTCTTGGAATTAAAAAAGGTGACATCTACGATCAGAGTGTACTCGATCAACGTCTGTTCATGAGTCAGAACAGCCGTGACGTCAGTTCCCTGTACATGGACGATGGATATCTTTTCTTCTCTGTAACACCGGTAGAAATCAATGTGGAGTCCGACAGTATCGATCTTGAAATGCGGATTTACGAAGGGAAGCAGGCACGTATCAACAAAGTAACTGTTGTTGGTAATACAAAAACAAACGATCGTGTCATCATGCGTGAGATCCGTACCAAGCCCGGACAACTGTTCAGCCGTACCGACATCATCCGCACACAGCGAGAATTGGCACAGCTGGGTTATTTCGATCAGGAGAAACTCGGGGTGAATCCAAAACCAAATCCTGCCGATGGTACCGTGGATATTGAATACACTGTCGAAGAAAAACCTTCGGATCAGTTGGAATTATCGGGTGGTTATGGTGCCAATCAATTGGTCGGAACCCTTGGTCTTTCTTTCAATAATTTCTCCGCACGTAACACCTTCAAAAAAGGTGCATGGCGTCCTTTGCCTTCCGGTGATGGGCAGCGTTTGAGTTTGCGTGGACAAACCAATGGAAAATACTACCAGAGCTATAACATATCTTTTACAGAACCATGGTTGGGAGGCAAAAAGCCAAATTCATTCAGCGTCTCTTTATTTCATTCTGTTCAGTCTAACGGATATGCGAAAGAAAGTCCGCTTCGTCAATCCATCACCATTTCAGGAGCATCTGTTGGTCTTGGAAAGCGATTGAAAAAACCGGATGATTTCTTTTCCATTTATCATGAAATCAATTACCAATACTATGTCCTGAGTAATTACGGTAGCACTTTCCTGTTCAGTGATGGTGTTGCCAATAACCTCAGCTTTCAGGAAACTATTTCAAGGAATTCAATAGATGCTCCGATTTATCCTCGCAGTGGTTCACAGCTTTCTTTGACTGCTCAGTTCACTCCGCCTTATTCCTTATTCAGTAATAAAGATTACAAAACAGCGAGTGATAACGAGAAATACAAATTCATTGAATACCACAAATGGAAATTCTCTTCACTGTGGTTTACACGTATTGCCGGAAACCTTGTACTCCATACAAAAATCCAATACGGATTCCTCGGACTCTACAACAGGGAAATCGGCGCATCACCCTTTGAACGCTTCTACCTCGGTGGTGACGGGCTCTCCGGTTACGCCCTGGATGGTCGTGAAATCATTGCCCTTCGTGGTTATGAAAACAATTCCCTCAGCCCGCGTAACATCTATAACAATACCATCGGTGGCACAATCTTTGACAAATACACTTTAGAACTCCGTTATCCATTGTCATTAAATCCATCCGCCACTATCTACATTCTTGGTTTTGCCGAAGGAGGAAATTCCTGGCTGAAATTCAACCAGTTCAATCCTTTCAGCGCGAAACGTTCACTCGGTGGCGGTATCCGGATCTTCCTTCCTGTCTTCGGATTGCTGGGACTTGACTGGGGTTACGGTTTTGATAAGATTCCGAACGATCCAAACGCGAATGGGGCTCAATTCCATTTCTCAATTGGTCAACAATTTTAAATTCATACATTTGCAACCCTTAAAGAAAAAGGAAATCGCCATGAAAAAGGCCTTCTCAACCCGATCCATTTTTGTCGCATTCGCACTTTTATTGTGCCTTGCTTCGTCTTCTACACAAGCACAGAAATATGCTTATGTAAATACCCAGTACATCCTCGAAAATATTCCGGATTACAAAAACGCCCAACAACAACTCGATAACCTGTCGATTCAGTGGCAAAAAGAAATCGAAGATAAATATGCTATCATCGATAAACTTTACAAAGCTTACCAGGCTGAGCAGGTTTTACTTACTGAAGAAATGAAAAAACGTCGCCAGGACGAAATTTCTCAGAAGGAAAAAGACGTAAAAGATTTACAGAAACAACGCTTCGGTTATGAAGGAGATCTTTTCAAAAAGAAACAGGAAATGGTAAAACCCATTCAGGACAAGATCTACAATGCTGTAAAAAAGCTTGCTACTGACCAGAGTTATGCGGTGATTTTTGACAAATCAAGTGATCTGATTATGTTGTATGCTAATCCGAAGTACGATAAAAGCGACGACATCCTGCTTGCACTCGGGTTCAAGCCTGCGAAAAAAGAATCCGGAGCAGGCGCTGCTAAAGGAGGAGAATCCACATCTCCGGCAGGAACTCCTGATCGCGCACCTTCAAAGACTGACGAACCGAAAAAATAATTTCCACACTTATATTTACTAAAAACATGATGAAAAAATCACTGGTGCTTGCATGTGTTGCCGTACTTCTGACCGGGATAACTGCCTTTGCACAAACTCTTAAATTCGGCCATATTGATTCCGGGCAACTGATCCAGATGATGCCGCAAACAAAACAAGCTGACAGTACACTGAAAAAATTCGGCGAGTCACTGGATTCCCAGCTGAAAGGTATGACTGTAGAATACCAAACAAAATTACAGGCATATCAGTCAAAAGCAGATTCAATGCCCGACGCGATCCGGACTACCAAAGAAAAGGAATTGACTGACCTTGGCAATCGTATCCAGGATTTCCAACAGACTGCTCAGGAATCTATCCAGAAAAAGAAAGAAGAACTGTACGGTCCGATCCTGAAAAAAGCTGAAGACGCGATTAAAGATATCGCGAAAGAAAAAGCATACTCATACATCTTCGATACAAGCCTCGGCAGTGTGATCTTTGCACAGGAAAGCGATAACATAATGCCTCTTGTGAAAGCCCGCCTCGGTATCAAGTAATCAAGAAATTTTTTTTTTAACCACACCAGATTAACGGTGTGGTTTTTTTTTGCCCTTCGTTGGGCAAATTAAAGGTGATGAAAATACCTTTCTTCAAAAATCCACTTCCAGCAAAACCGGACAATGATCACTGTGTTTTGCTTCAGGTAACAGAACTGATCGGACAAGACTGCTTTCCAAAGGTTTTGTAGCCAATTGATAATCGATCCGCCATCCCAGGTTCTTGTTTCTTGCATTAGCACGAAAACTCCACCAGGTATATTGATGCGGATCTTTATTGAAATGCCGGAATGTATCCACGATATCTTCACTCAGGAACTGATCCATCCATGCTCTTTCTTCAGGCAAAAATCCTGAACTGTTCGCGTTGCTCACCGGATTATGAATGTCTATTGCCTTATGGCAAATATTGAAATCACCGGCCATGATCAAATTGGGACGCTTCTTTCTGAGCTTTTGAATATAGGGAGCAAATGATGCCAGCCATTTCATTTTAAAATCCTGCCGCTCATCACCACTGGAGCCGGATGGAGCATAGACACTCATTACAGAGACATCGCCAAAATCAGCGCGGATCACCCGGCCTTCGTAATCAGACTCCGGAATGCCGCAGCCATATTCAACATGAGTGGGTTTCACACGTGTGTAAATGGCAACACCGCTGTATCCTTTTTTCTGGGCAGGGAACCAGTAATGATGATATCCTTCCTCTTCAAAAAAGGATACATCCACCTGGTCTGCCATCGCTTTTAATTCCTGCACACAAAGTATATCCGGTTGTACGGAACGGATCCAATCGGGTAAGCCTTTGTTCAAGGCTGAACGGATACCGTTAACATTATAAGAAACGATTCTTTTCATAGTCGGGATAAACTTAATGAAAATTGGAATTCAGACACAAAAACAGAATACAAACCCAATTTTTACGTTAATATCTTGATTTTAGCACGCGCAGTAAAGCAATCGAATCCCTTACATTTACAAAATCAACCATTCCATTTCTTTCCCTGTGATGCGGAAATTTTTACTGCTTTCCGTCTTATTTTTTTCAATCCTGCAGTCAGGTGGACAAACACTCAGTAATCTGCGGAGTCGCTACATTTCCCTGCGGCAGGACAGCGTTCAAATGGATACTTTGAGTCTTGTACCACATTCAGCATACTTACTAAATTCCGAAAACAAACCGCTTGATACCTCCGCATATATCCTCGATGAAATTTCCGGATTATTAACCTGGAATAAAAACAGTGAGGAATACAAAACAATAAAAGCTGACAGTATCAAGGTTGTTTACAGGGTGCTTTCTTTTCGTCTGGATGAGACGCTACAGCATAAAAGTTTAAAAGAAATCGTAAAAGCATCCGGGCAAAATCCCTTTTATTATAATCCATCTGATCAGCAGCCTGACTTTTTCAGAATATCCGGACTGACCCGATCAGGAAGTATTTCAAGAGGAATCACTTTTGGAAACAATCAGGATGTGTTTGTGAATAGTAGTCTGAACCTGCAACTCTCCGGAAAACTCAGCGATAATGTTGAAATACTCGCTGCCATCACAGATGAAAATATCCCTATCCAGCCCGAAGGGAATACACAACAATTGCAGGACTTCGACAAAGTATTTATTCAGCTCTCCAACCAAAAGAGTAAACTGATCGCAGGAGATTTTGAACTGCGAAGACCCGATAGTTACTTCATGAATTTTTTCAAGAAAGGACAGGGAGGGTATTTTACAACTGCCCTTGACCTGAATCAGAAACCGGATTCAACACGCAAAAGAATTATGCGGGTAGGCGCCTCCGCCGCGGTCTCCAAAGGAAAGTTCGCGAAGAATACCATCAATCCGATTGAAGGAAATCAAGGCCCGTATAAATTGACGGGTAGCAGCGGAGAAACTTACATCATCGTTCTTTCCGGTACAGAAAAAGTGTATCTCGACGGGAGACTGCTTTCACGTGGAAGTTCCGATGATTATATTATCGATTACAACATTGCTGAAATCACATTCACTGCGAAGAGAATGATTACTAAAGATTCCCGCATCGTCGTAGAATTTGAATATTCAGATAAAAATTACGCACGCTCACTAGTTTATCTCAACAATGAATTTGAAAGCAACCGTCTGAAACTGAAACTGAATGTATATTCCGAACAGGATAGCAAAAACCAACCCTTGCTGCTCGAACTTGATAGTGCAAGAAAAGCATTGATGGCATCCGTCGGAGATAACACCCAGCTGGCCTTCTTCCCTACCGCTGATAGCGTGGCTTTCAACGGGGATATGGTATTGTATCAGAAAAAAGATACGACTACTATTTCCGGGACATATTCTATCTATTTGTATTCAACCAATGTCGACAGCGCATACTGGCAGGTCACTTTTTCAGAAGTAGGATTCGGAAAAGGTGATTACATCCTTGATATCAATTCCGCGAATGGCCGTGTGTTTAAATGGATCCAGCCGGTAAACAACATTTCACAGGGAAATTACGCCCCGGTTTCTCTGCTGATCACACCCAAAAAACAGCAATTGTTCACTCTGGGCGCGGAATATATTCTGGATAAACAAAATAAAATCAGTGTTGAAAGTGCTCTAAGCAACAACGATGTAAATCTCTTTTCAAAGAAAGACAAAGCCAACGATGCAGGTTATGCACTGCAATTAAAATATCAGAATCAGACAAAGCTCTCATCCGACACAGTAAATGGCTGGCTGCTCCAGAATCAACTCAACTACGAGTACACCGGTAAAAACTTTAGACCGGTCGAACGTTACAGGAATGTAGAATTTGAACGTGACTGGAATCTTGGTACCACTAGTCTTTTAAGTGACGAACACATTGCAGGTTTTCAAACATCCCTCATCAGACAGAAACTTGGAAATCTCACTTACCAGCTGAAATCCTACAATAAAGGAAGTGCATACAATGGATTGATGAACGCCCTATCCACCCGTTTGCAATTGAATAAATACAGCATCAGTGCCGCGGGAAGTTATTTATCAACCAAAGGAGTGACGACTGAAACAAAATACATACGTCACAATGCTGAAATCTCAAGACCCATCTGGAGATTTATCATCGGCGCAAGAGAGAACGCGGAACAAAACAAGTTTTTGCCGATTCAATCTGATTCATTGCGCAGTAACAGCTTCGCTTACCAGGAAGCAGAGGGATTTCTGTCCACCCAGGATTCATCAAAATCCAAAGCAATGCTGAGCTACAAACAGCGTTATGATTTTGCACCACAACTGAATAGTTTCCGGGAAGTAACCAAAGCGGAAGATGTAAATCTGACCACAGAGTTTTCAAAAAATCCCAACAACACTCTCCGGACTACGACTACTTACCGGGTATTGAGTATTCTCGACACTTCTCTCACCGCTGCTGAACCGACGAAAACACTTCTGAACCGTATCGATCATTCACTTAATCTTTGGAAAGGTGTCGTATCGGCAAGCACCTATTACGAAGTGGGCACAGGTCAGGAACGCAGACAGGAATATTATTATCTCGAAGTACCCGCTGGTCAGGGTGTTTATGCTTACCTCGGTGATTTGAATTCAAACAGCGTAAAAGATCTGGATGAATTCGCGGTGGCTTCTTTTTCAGATCAGGCAAAATATATCCGTGTATTTGTGCCTACAAATAATTATATCACAACTCGTAGTAATCAGTTTGCGGAAGTGCTGACTTTACAACCTTCCGCTGCCGGAGGCGCATCCACAAGCGGGAAAACTCCGTTTCTGTATCGTTGGTCGAATCAGCTGTCGGTTCGCCTGGATAAAAAAACGAAGGATGAATCTCTGCTCTCGTCCCTGAATCCATTCAGCAGAAATATCGGTGACAGTTCGCTGGTATCAACCAATTCGAGTATCCGGAATACACTTTATTTCAACCGGAGCAATTCTGTTTTTGGCGCTGATGCTACCTGGCAGGAAAACAGAAATAAGAATTTTCTCACTTCCGGATTTGAATCCAGATCCATTACCTCCACCGGGATAAATCTCAGGTGGAACATCACAACAGATTTTCTTTTAAATCTTGGTTTGGAAAAAGGAACGAAGAGAAACAGTTCTGATTTCTTTTCTACGCGCAATTACCGGATACAATCCGATCAGGTGGAACCCCGCCTGAGCTATCAACCCGGAAACGCGTTTCGCATTACCGCTTCATACAAATACATGAATAAAATCAACAAAGAAGGCAGTATCGGGGAAAACGCGAAGAGTCATCGCTTTGGCCTTGACATGAAATTCAACACCGTAAATTCAGGAAGTCTGACTGCAAAAGTCAGCATGGTGGACATCAAATACAATGCGCCTGATGACAGCTATCTTTCCTATGAATTACTGGAAGGATTAAAGAATGGAAAAAATTACACGTGGAATGTTTCGCTACAGAGAAACGTCAGCAATTCGATCCAGCTGAGTCTGAATTATGACGGGCGCAAACTTCAATCGGCAAAAACCATTCATACCGGTGGTGTACAAGTGAGAGCTTTCTTCTGATAATGACAAAAAAAAACTCCCTTTCGGGAGTTTTTAAAATTGAAGAGCTTTTTATTTTAGATCAATTGAAGATTTTCCAATCAGTTGACCTGAATGATAAATCTCCACATTGTATTTTCCTTTTACCCAACTCGTCCCTTTTGCAAGAATTACCTGTACAGGCATATCAGAATTAGTATACTCCACTTCTTGTTTTACAGTATACTGTAAGGCTTGACCATTACTTTGAAACGTCTCCTGAGAGCTTGACATCACAGAGCCATCAGTGCCAAGCACACGCATATAAACATCAATATTGCCTTTGTCGATCACTTTGTTTTCTGCAAGCACAAAACTTGTTCTGAGTTTCTGAACCTGTTTAGCTTTGTTGGTCTCCACTTCTGTACCATTTGATTTGTAACGCAAACCTTTGGTCGTGATATTATATGCACGCAAGACAGAACCAGCAGCTATTTTAGTTGAAAGACGGCTATTCTCATCAGACAAGTTCTGATTCTTCGATTTCTCCTGGTTAAGATTGGATGCCAGATCCTGATTTTCAGCTTGCAATTTTGCATTGATCTGATTCAGGGAATCTATCTGGCTGACATAAACAGTATTCATTTCTTTCAGCTTTGCAAGTTCCGCCTTTGCTCTTGCAATTTGAGCCGGACCACCGAGAGAAATAAGCTTCTGGATCTCCGCGACTTTTGCTTTGATTTCATCGTCCTTTTCTGACAATTGATTTTGAAGACCCGTATTATCAGCTTTGGCTTTTTCGTATTCCGCTTTTACCTGATTGAGTTGTGCCTGCAATGACTCTTTTTCAGCCATTGTAGTTACTAACGTTTGGTTGGTTGTGTCAAGTGAATTTTTCTTGTCAAAAAACTGCCACAACAGAAGCCCGTTCGTCCCCAGCAAAATGGTGATGACAATGATAACAATGCCTTTACGGGGGCCTTGTTCCTGGTATTCTGTTTTGTTGCTTTCTTGTGAATCCATGGTGGTAGATTGAAATTGGAAACGTTTAAGATCCGATGAGATCTTTATTTTTTTCATCGACAAAATTGAGACGCAATTCCGTTAGAAATCCATCCAAAGTTCTTTGTAATTCCGGAGATAAATTACCCTTCGTTTTCTCACGAATCATTTCAAGTATGTCGATTGATTGTTGTGCCTGTTCCATGTTGCGCTCAATTTTATCGGTTGCAGGGTTTTTAAGCTTACCCATCGCGACCATCGCGGAGGAATGAAAAATATACATTAACTGAATAAACAACTGGTCGTTCTTATTCATTTCAGGGTTAAAATTTGAGCAGCAAACAAAGATACTATTTTTTCGATTTTACCAAAAAATAGTATTACTGAACATAATTCACAGGATATTGTGTGGAATCAAAGGTGAATACAACAGATCTGAGGATTGTCCTTAGATTATCCGCTACTTAAGCTATTTTTGGGGAAGATTACTATGTCAAAAAGCAAAAACAGGAAAGAAAGGTATACCCTGAACAATTCAGTCACTTTGTTGCAAAGTGGGGAAGAGTTCTTTGCTGCCCTGGAAGAAATGATCAATAAAGCCAGACAAGAAATTCATCTCCAAACCTATATTCTGGCAAATGATGAAACCGGACGACGCATTACAAATGCACTTATCCATGCTGCCAGAGTTCGACATGTAAAAATTTACCTCCTTGTGGATGCCTATGGTTCCCAGAACTTACCCCTTGCTTTCATACGCGAACTCGAAAAAGCAGGAATAGAATTCCGGAAGTATGGTCGTTTTTATTCAAATGGAAAATTGCACATCGGAAGGCGATTGCACCGTAAAATTGTGGTTGCTGATGGTGAGGTTGCGATTATTGGCGGAATCAATATCAGCAACAACTATAATGATCTACCATCTTCCCGTGCCTGGCTGGATTTCGCTGTGCTTGTACGTGGTGTGATTTGCAGTCGGCTCAACCTGCTTTGCCGACAACGATGGCTGAAAACCCGTTTTAAAAAACTACCACTAAAAATCCGGAAGCCTAAGCTGCATGAAGCGGCAGGTGTTGAGGCCCAGACTTTGGTGCGGGTAAGTCAGAACGATTTTCTGAGAAGGAAAAATGAAGTAGCGATCACCTATCGTCAGACTATACGACAGTCAATGTCATCAATAATCATTGTGGGAGGCTACTTTCTTCCGGGCGGGCAAGTGAGAAGGTTACTCAAAAATGCTATACAGCGGGGTGTCCGGATCAGTATTCTTGTTTCCGCTAAATCAGATGTAAAGCCGGTTATCTATGCCCGACAGTATTTGTACGATTGGCTCCTGCGTAACCATATCAATATTTACGAATATTCGCCTTCCAATGTTCATGGAAAGGTATTGGTTGCGGATTCGAAATTTGTGAGTATTGGTTCTTATGATCTCAATAATTTGAGCACCTATAGCAACATCGAATTAAACCTCGATATCTATAATGAAGAATTCGCATCCTTATGCAGGAACAAATTGGAATCAATTATGCAAAAGGACTGCCGGTTGATTACAAAAGCTGATTATGAACAAAACATAACGCTTTTTCAAAGACTGATCAATTGGTTTTCCTACCGTTTCGTAAAAACCTTTTTTGTACTCTCTGTCTGGCTTGCCAATAAAAGAGAAAAGGATTATTGATACTGAATTATTGATTAAGCGGAACCCGCAATTCTTTTCACAAGGGTCCTTTTAGCCATTGGTAAAAATGTCTCATCAAAAGGAAGAATCATTTCTGTTTCGATGACATATGCGGCAGGATTCGGAAGATTTTTATTGAATCGCAAAAGTTCGGATTTGATGGACTCAAAAGTGTTGAGCAGCGATTTTTCATAGGTAGCTACATATGCGATATGCAGACCTCTGTATTTTTCAGAAGGGTTTTCAAAAATAGATACATGGTATTCATACACCTCCGTAGCCGGCGAGATTCCTGATTTTAAAAAGAGATAACCGTTTTCATTGTTTAAAGGGATTACACCAACCGGATAAATCTTAAGTCTCTCTTCAATGAAATCATATATCTTTTTCCCTTCCTTGAGATAGCGTTCCATCTGAGGAATTGAAAAATCCAGAATGTTTTCTATTTCCTGCATGATGGTATCGTCTTCCACCATCTTGTTATAAATAATTCTGAATTGCTCCAGATCTATAGTTTTCAGTCGTTCCGGAAATAAGTTGTAGAGATGTTTTTTATTGTCCTTTAACTGCTTGAGATTTCGGTAGTGATCCACCAAATCAGAAAGGTATGGATAGAGACGTTGTTCCGTGAAATGTTCGCTTACATGCTGTAAATAGGCCAGCAACACGTATTTTTTATACTCAAAATCTATATGATTTTCAGTTATCCAGTTTTTATCGAGGAATTTCATAGACATCTGTTCCTGAGCTCTTTTACAATAACGGTCAAATCGTTGAAATGTTCCATACCGGTTGTTGAAAACCGAGACAAGGTGTCGGGTTCTCACAACCATCTTTACACTAATTTTGGAAAGATTCCGGTTTCCGGTAATTAAAAATACTATTCAAACATGATAAAATCAAAAAAAATTGGTCATTTTCTTGCAATTTCAGTGATTTCCCTCAGTATTTTCTCCTGCGTGCCCGCCAGGCAATTTGAGGATCTGCAGAAAAAGGAAAAGACTTGTCAGGATGAAAATGTTAAGTTAAAGTCCGACAACCAGGATCTCAATACCAAAAACACTGAGCTCAACGCACAAGTGCTTGAACTTAGAAAGAATGTTGATGAGCTTGGAAAGGATACCACGGAACAAGGAAGATCACACCGCCGTCTCGCGGATTTGTACAATGAACTCACTAAATCATATGACAAATTGCTTTCCAACAATGAAAAGCTACTCGCCGGCAATACGGAAGAAACCAAAAAACTGATAGTTCAGCTGAATCAAATCAAAGAAGACCTTCAGCGCAAAGAAGACAAAATGAAAAAAGATTCCCTGGATCTTTCTGAAAGAGAACGTAACCTCATTGAACTCAAAGGAACTTTAAAGGAAAAAGAAGATCGGGTTAACGAGCTGCAATCTGTACTAAATAAAAGAGATTCAACAGTAAACGCCCTGCGTGCCGCTGTGAATGATGCTTTGCTTGGATTTCAGAATAATGGATTAACTGTAAATGAAAAAAATGGACGTGTCTACGTTTCCATGGAAGAACGGTTGCTTTTCGGTTCCGGTAGTACCATCGTGGAGAAAAAAGGAGAAGAAGCTTTAAAAGAACTTGGCGCAGTGCTTGACAAAAACAAAGACATCAACATTCTTGTGGAAGGTCATACTGATAATGTTCCCATTTCAGGAACACTTCCAAGCGGAGCCCGTGACAACTGGGAGCTTAGTGTATTGAGAGCTACTTCCGTGGTAAAGATTATTTTGAAAAATGTGAACATTGACCCTTCCCGTTTATCCGCTGCAGGCAAAGGTCCATATCAACCTATTGATCCCGCAAACACCACTGAAGCGAGGAAAAAGAACAGAAGAACAGAGATTATCCTGACACCAAAACTCGATGAGTTAATGAAAGTACTGGATCAGGTCAATACAAAATAAGAAAATCTGGTTTAAGTTTTATCAGGCAGGATTGATGAATTGAATTCAGTAACACTTTATAAAAGAAAAGGCGACCAACCCGGGCGCCTTTTTTTCTATAAACAGAAATGTGGAGTTTCATGTTAAGCCTGACACTTACTGTCCATAGATGCCTTTTTTCTTCCAGGTGAATTTATAGGAAGCTTCAAAACTTACATAGGTAAAAGAATCATTCTGTCCGGGGTTACCGCGAGGGCTTGTTGCCGGGCCGGGATAACCGCTGGTTCCTCTACCGGTAGGATCTGAAATATATCTTGCCAATTCGTACTGCGTAGCATCCGGAAACGAAGATCTTAATTCATCAAAAGTAGCATACCGTCCACTTACGTCATCAAGATAATCTGTGAGAAAATAGAAATAATTGAACTCCGCTGAAATGGTGAGTTGCTTATTGTACAAGTACCGGATTCCGGCACCAAATGGAAAACCAACATTGCAAAAGTCATAAGGAGTCTTGCTATGGATTTCCTTATTGTAGCCCTGGCCTTCAGTCAGCCAATCATGCAAAGATGTTTCATATTCTCCATCCTTCTTGATCACATTACCAACACCTGCTTTGTTTTCAGGTACATCACGAGTGGTTCCATCCTGCCAGAAAAAATACCTGTTTTCAGGAGCGATGCTTCCATGAAACAAATCTGATTTTGGTTTTCCAAAATATGCTCCAACACCCACCATCACAAAGAAGCTGATTTTAGGCTTCCACAGAGGGGTGAGTTTATTTGGATAAATATTGTAGGTGATACCTGCTTCCGTGCCGAATAAGTCATTACGAAAACTGATTCCCCTAAGATAGTTGCGCAATTGAATTCCTTCTTTACCTCCAAGTGGTTTTGTTTCATCGTACTGCAAACGATGCCAGCTTAGACGAATCTGAAAATCAAATGGCCTATACAATGATTTGGAGTTCTTTGGATTGTTTAAAAAGTTACGGAGAGTCACTGCAGCTCCTGTACTTGCAGAGCTGTACGGAAAGTATTTTTCATTTCCGAGATCACCCATATAGTTTACAACCCCAAAGGACAATCCAACATCGGCGGTTCTTTGTCCATACCCAAGAAATGGGATCCAAACGAGAAGAAAAATCAGGTAGCTTTTTTTCATGGTATACCTCGCTATATTAATGAGATATGAAGGTAAAAGATTAAAATGGTACAACAAGCAGGAATTTGACGAACGGAAGATATATTGGGTGAATGAATCCTGGAGACCTGTCGAAGTTAGAAATATATTGGTGAGCCTGTTAAAAAATGCTCCTTTCCCATACCTGAAAACAGTTCAATTGTATACACGCCTGATTAGCTTTCGGAAAATGTATAAGATTTTCTTAAAAAAAAGCGGGCCACAATATTTCTTGTGGCCCGCCGAATTTAAAAAATGCTTGTGATTACCTGATCATAGCTGATCATTTTGTAATCACCAGGCGCTGAGTTTTCATACCAAGACCCGGGATTTCAATATTCATAATATAAATTCCAGGAGCAATGCCATTCATGTTGAAAGCAACTGTATTGGCACCTGTCTCGAGAGTGATCATTTTGTCTGTTACGTTTTTACCAAACATATCAACAATCATTAAATGGGCTGTTGTGTTTGCATCTGCATTCAGATCAATCTGGAAATCACCGTTGGATGGATTCGGATATACTTCGTATGCAATGGACGTTGCCGCAATGCGGTCTCCATGGTCATCATCATCACCATCACCATCATCATCATCATCGTCACCATCGTCGTGGCAATGATGTCCAACATGAATCCACATTGAACGATAACGCACATTTCCACATGCATCTGTCACAGCAACTCTCAACAACATCCATGGCATAGTCGCAGTTCTGAAATCTACAGTCGCGGATGTTCCATTATCTATAAGTGAAGCACCACCGCCAATTGTCCATGCGTAAGATACTGCTCCTGCAACAGGGGAAATTGAATAGACTGCAGCGGAATCATTGATACAAACATCGTGCGGACCATGGATATAAGAAATGATGATTCTTCCTTCACGTACATATCTGCATTCCGGATCGCTGCTTCCGCATGCGTTCACTGCAGAAACACAAACCAATCCACCGTGGAAAGAACTGTCTTCATCAACAGTGATTGAAGTGCCGGTATTGCTGGTAATTGTCATTCCGGTTGGAACTGTCCAGTTGTATGAAGTAGCATCAGTTACAGGGTTGATTGAATACACAATACCTGTTTGATTGCAATACACACGGGAAGGTCCCATGATGTAATGTGGAGCATCCGGAGCAGAAGTACAACCACCGCCACCACTGCAATTGTCAACTGTCAATGGAGCAGCTGCTTCATTGGTACAACCGTCAGAATTAGTATAAGAGTAAATAATCTGGAAAGTTCCTACACCGGCTACGGAAGGATCAAAGTCGCTTCCACTTACACCGGTACCGGTATAAGTTCCGCCTGCAGGGCTTCCACCTGTGAGAGCAAATGCGCCAATAGTATCACACACAGAAGCGAATGTTCCAAGTGTAACTACCGGCAGTGCATTCACCACAACTGTGGTTCCGGCATCAGATCCGCTGCAACCATTTCCGTCATTCACAGTAACTGAATAAACACCGGCGGCATCAACTGTGATACTTTGTGTTGTTTCACCGCCCGGACTCCATACATAACCCGCAGCAGCAGAAGCCGTAAGTTCAACGCTTCCACCCTGACAGAAAGTAAGCGGTCCGCTAGCAGAAACTGTAGGCACAAGACTATTGTTAACAGTCATTGTAATTACCTGTGAAGTTGCTGTGGAAGTTGTTGCACAAGAAGAATTAGAAGTCATGGTACATTGTACCTGATCTCCTGTAGCGAGAGTATTGTTGCTGTATGTGTCGCTATTGGTTCCTACATTGGCACCATTGAGAGTCCACTGATAAGAAGGAGAAGAACCTCCGTTGCCCGGAGTAGCAGTAAAGGTCACATTCGTACCGATACAAACTGTTTCACCCGGAGCTGCGGCAATTGAAACCGTTGGAGCCACTGAACCCGAAACAGACATTGTTATGTCATTCGAAGTTGCAGTAGAACTGCTGGCACAACTGGAATTCGAAGTAAGTATGCAAGTAACCACATCGCCATCAGCAAGAGCTGAACTTGTATAAGTGTCGCTGTTTGTTCCCGCATTCACTCCATTCACCTGCCATTGATAAGCAGGAGTACTTCCGCCATTTACCGCAACTGCAGTGAAGGTAACAGAGGTACCTGAACAAACTGTATTCCCTGGATTAGCTGTAATGCTGACAGAAGGAGTAACAGATGCTGATACTGTCATCGTCACTGTATTCGAAGTAGCGGTTGGAGTACTAAGACATCCTGCATTTGATGTCATCACACAACTTACCTGATCGTTGTTTGCCAGCGCTGCATTGGTGTATGTCGCGCTATTGGTTCCAACGTTACCACCGTTTAATTTCCACTGGTAAGAAGGAGTGGTTCCTCCATTGGTTGGAGTTGCTGTGAAGCTTACACTGGTACCACTACAAATCGTGCTTCCCGGAGCAGCAGCGATGCTGACAGTAGGAGTTACGGCAGTAGTAATAGTGATGGTTACTGTATTAGAAGTCGCAGTTGTAGGAGATGCGCAACCGGAACTGGAAGTCATTACACAAGAAACTGCGTCAGCATTTGCAAGAGCAGCATTAGTATATGTTGCACTATTTGTACCAACGTTAGCTCCATTGAGTTTCCATTGATAAGAAGGAGTAGCTCCACCATTCGTAGGTGTAGCCGTAAATGTTACACTTGTTCCTGTACAAATAGTACTTCCCGGATTGGCGGCAATGCTAACAGCAGGTGCAACAGAACCGGAAACTGTCATAGTCACAGTATTGGAAGTCGCAGAAGCAGGTGAAGCACAATTTGCATTGGAAGTCATCACGCAACTAACCGTATTTCCATTCGCAAGCGCTGCATTGGTATAAGTCGCGCTGTTTGTTCCGACATTTGACCCATTCAGCTTCCACTGATACGAAGGTGTTGAACCTCCATTGGTAGGTGCTGCGGTGAACGTAACACTGGTTCCTGAACAGATGGTATTCCCGGGGTTAGCTGATATACTTACAGACGGAGTAACACTGGCGTTCACCGTAACGGTAAGAGGACGTGTCATACTTGTACCACATGCATTGTGTGCGGCAACAGTAATGGTTCCACCAGCAGCTCCGGCTGTAACAGTAATGGAAGTAGTCGTTGAAGAACCAGACCAACCTGAAGGGAGTGTCCAGATATAATCTGTTGCACCGGAAACGGCAGCAATAGAATAAGTTTGTGAAGAACCTGCGCATACCGCGGCAGTACCGGTAATTGCACCCGGTTGTGCCGGAGTTGTACAACCGCCACCCTCTGTCAATGCAAGTGAACCATTATAAGGATAATCACCCGCTTCACTACCGTCATGGTCACCGGCAATACCGGCATAATACAAAGTCACATTTCCTGTTCCTGCAGCAGGTGCAGTCCAGTTAAAATTGAATGTGTGTGTATTGCTGGTAGCACCGCCATCAAGCTGATGGACCAGGTTAGGCCTTACAACACTACTTACAGTTGCGTTTTTGATTTGCGTTTCAGCTGAGTTAGTCACTACAAAAGTTCCTGCAGGAGTATTCGCTGAATTCAATGCTTCCACACCCAAACCAAAAACTGTCATCCCTGAACGGGCTACAGTTACACTCAGGTTATAAGTTGTTCCGGGAGTGTATGTCCCCCCTGTAATTCCTGCAATGGCGATCGAACCGCCAGCCATATTCGAAGAAAAATCGCTGTGGCAATCGATACAGGTACCTTCGCCGGGAGATCCTGTTTTCCCTGCACGACCGTTATCCGACATCATCGTGCTGGTTAACAGTACTACCACAATTAGTGATAGAGAGCTTAGTGTAAGTTTTTTTAACATAGTTTTCGTTGATTAACTTGGTAATTTAAATTGAAGATTTATTGAGTAAGTATTTTAGCAGGATTAGATTACATTTGAAACATTTCATTGGATGAAATTAAATTCTTCGAATTGAACATTTCCGGTTTCTTGCAGTAAGACTGCTTTTAGAATGAACACATATCATTTATTCTTATTTAGAAAATCAGGACACAAAGATGAATGAGCCTTCTCCATTAACTATTACACAATTCGTTCGGTTTGTTACAACATTCACTTATTTCAAGAAAGAAGCTCATCAGACACCTTCACCAAATTTACTTAGTAGAATATTTTCTCAATTCCCGAAGAGCGATTATGCTCCCTTCAAAAGAAAGAGTCAAACGTCGTGCATCTGTTCTGGCATCCTCTTTTCATCCATTACTCGCAGCGGATGTGACTTCAATAGTACGGGAAGATTCTGGAGGAATTTCGCAGAAATTTTCTTCCGCTAAATTTTCCCTGTTTACTTTTTCAGTAAACGGGGGTTAAAAATCAGTATTATTATTTTCCATTGATTATAAAAATATCAACAAACACGAAACTTCATTTTACCACCCAAAAGATTGGATTAAAATAAACCTACTGAAGTAGAATGGGTTTTAAATTATCAATTCGAAAAATGATTACCGGGCAAAATTATAAGTTGACGAATTTAGGAGGTTATATGATTTTTATCATGTCTTTCGGAGAAGGTAAATTGAATATGCTAAATGTTTCGAAGAAATGCTGACATTTGGTTGGAATCAGGAAAGCACTTCGATCCGGCTTTCAATCGTACAATTAGACGAACGCTTTAAATTCAATCAAATAGGACTCCTTATTCTGAAATTTCAAGACAATTCTCCGCTTTAAAACACAAACAGCTTTCGATAGCCGTTCACGGCATATTCTACCTTTGTTATAAATTTACCTTACGAACTGACTTTTTTCAGTTACAAAAATTACAAATGAACTTATTATTGTTGTCCGTTTTCTAAATAGATTGGTCTGGGAATCCTTCCAACTGGTTCAATAAGAAAAGTTCAAGAATCATATTCAGCATTGAAAAAGATAACGTAAATTTTCACCCGAATTGGATCCTTGCATGACTGGTCCATCTTTAAATTAATGCCAATCGACCTATCTTATTTATAAAAATATTAATCCAATAACAATACTTCTATGGGAAATATTGCAGAAATTAAACTTGAAAACAAAACATATGAGCTGCCTGTTATAGTCGGTTCTGAAGGTGAAAAGGCAATCGACATTTCAACACTTCGTGATCAAACCGGGTACATAACTCTTGATACCGGATTTAAAAACACAGGCTCCACTCAAAGTTCCATTACTTTTCTTGACGGAGAAAACGGAATCCTCCGTTACCGTGGATATCCTATTGAACAATTGGCAGAAAGCTCCACCTTTATTGAAGTATCCTACCTTCTGATCTATGGAGAATTGCCCTCCAAAGAACAGCTTGCTTCTTTCATATCCGGGGTAACTACTCATACACTCATCCATGAGGATATGAAGAAATTCTACGAAGGTTTTCCTTCTAAAGCTCATCCGATGGGTGTACTGGCCAGCATGATAGCTGCAATGTCAACCTTCTACCCGGATGTTTATAAAACAGAAGGTGATGTGGATCTTACCATTCAGCGGCTCATGGCCAAATGCGCTACAGTTGCAGCCTGGTCGTATAAAAAGTCAATTGGACACCCTGTCATGTATCCTCAGAACAGGCTTTCCTATTGCGCGAACTTCCTTCACATGATGTTTGCACAACCAACAGACGACTACCATGTAAATCCTAAAGTTGCAGATGCATTGGATAAGTTGCTAATTCTCCATGCAGATCACGAACAAAATTGTTCAACCTCCACTGTTCGTGTTGCCGGATCATCACAGGCTAACTTGTATGCTTCCATTTCTTCAGGTGTATCGGCACTCTGGGGACCCCTGCACGGTGGAGCAAATCAGGCTGTGATAGAAATGTTACAAACGATTCGTAAAGAAGGCGGTAATATCGGTGAATGGGTGGCGAAAGCGAAAGACAAAACCAGCGGCTTCCGTCTGATGGGATTTGGTCATCGTGTCTACAAAAACTTCGATCCACGTGCAAAAATTATTAAAAAAGCATGTGACGATGTATTGGCTGAACTCGGCATAAAAGATCCCCTTTTGGATATCGCCAAACAACTGGAAGAAATCGCTCTCACTGATAATTATTTTATCGAAAAGAAATTATATCCGAATGTCGATTTCTACTCCGGTATTCTTTATCGTGCAATTGGCATTCCTACAGATATGTTTACCGTCATGTTCGCCATCGGCCGAATGCCGGGATGGATCGCTCAGTGGAAAGAAATGCGCGAAGGCAAAGAACCTATCGCTCGTCCAAGACAAATTTACACAGGACCTGTAGCACGAAATTATGTGCAGGTTGCAAACAGAAAATAAAGTTTCGCAAATATTTAAAACTCCCGGCCATCCGGGAGTTTTTTTTATCCCCCTATAGAAACCATTGTTCGGTTTTCTGTCTGGCCGAATAACTCCTGCCCTCCCCATTGCTTCTCTTTCGCAGAGAGAGAAGAATGAATCAGATCCAAAATGGAATCGCCTTTTCTCAAGGCTGTCAAAAGATCCATTTCCCCTTTTGAAAACAGACAGTTCTTCATTTTCCCATCGGCTGTCAAGCGCAAACGATTGCAATCCCCACAAAACGGCTCACTCATGGTACTGATGAACGCGAAAGTTCCTTCGTAACCAAGTACTTTAAATTTCTTTGATGTATCGTGCTTCTTATTTTCCAGTGGAACAACTTCAAAATTACTTTCCGCCCGACTTAATAGTTCTTTCGAAGTAAGTAACTTTTGATTTTGCCAGTGATTGTCCCGAAATGGCATAAACTCAATGAACCTCACGTGAACAGGATAATCTCTGGTCCAGTTGATAAAATCAAATACTTCATCATCATTCACACCATTCATCACCACCATGTTCACTTTCACATGAAAATTACTGTCCATTAACAAATGGATATTGGACATAACCCGGTGAAAGTGTTCGCGCTTTGTAATCTTTGCAAAACGATCAGGCATCATCGTGTCCAGACTCACATTCAAAGATCTGATGCCGGCCGCCTTAAACTCATCAATATATTCATGAACGAAAATACCATTTGTTGTCATGGTAATATCTTCTAAACCATGCTGACGCAATCCGGCAAGCTCAAGAATGATCTCTTTGAAATCCCCACGAACAAGCGGTTCTCCTCCCGTGAGCCTGATTTTTCTTACACCCAGCTTTACAAATGTCTCTGCAATAGAAATTATCTCCTTCGCGTTCATCAGCTTTTCCTTTGCAGAAAAAACCGGATGATCCGGCATGCAATACGTACACCTCAGGTTACAGACATCCGTGAGGGATATCCTCAGGTAGTCGTGGATTCTGTTGTGACGATCGGTAAGCATTTTTTTTGTGGTTAGTGGTTAGTGGTTAGTGGTTAGTGGTTAGTGGTTAGTGGTTAGTGGTTAGTGGTTAGTGGTTAGTGGTTAGTGGTTAGTTTAAGGAAAAAATTCAAATTCAATGATTACAAAATTATTTTTACCGGGATTAAATACTGACAACAATATCCACTTTCAGATAAAGATGAACAACCGATCATTAATCCCAAATCAACAATCTAAAATCAACAATCTAAAATCAGCAATCCACAATCAACTATTCTCACCCTTTCTTCCGGATTCTGCAAGCCACAACTTTATACTCGGGACATTTCGCTTCTGAATCACTTATGCTGGAGGTAATCGTATTCATCATAATTTCGGGAAAATGGAAAGTTGTACTCATCACACCCGGTTTCATTTCATTAGAAACTTTTGCTTTGATAAAAATTTCTCCGCGTGCAGATTCTACTGCAACCATTTCTCCATCACCAATAGAATTTTTCCGGGCATCTTCAGGATTGATAAGTAAAACATCCTCCTTTAGAATTCGACTATTCCTCGTGCGCCTGGTCATCACACCACTGTTGTAATGTTCCAACTCACGTACAGTAGTAATGATGTATGGAAATTCTTTTCCGTGATCAACAATTTCCTTTGTCTCTTTAAATGCATTGTGCACAAACTTTCCTTTCCCTCTCTTGAAAGTTTCTGTATGAAGAATTTCCGTATCAGATCCATCCTCCAGTACGGGCCATTGTTTACCATTAATACCCAATTCTTCCCATTTCACTCCTTTAAAGAAAGGAACAATTGCCGCTATTTCTTTCAACTGAACAGCAGGATCATAATCAGGTTCCGGATATCCCATTTTATTCATGAGGTCAACAATAATTTGCCCGTCAGCTTTCGTGTTACCAACCGGCTCAACAGCTTTATTCACGCGTTGAATCCTTCTTTCACCATTAGTAAACGTTCCGCTCTTTTCAAGGAATGAAGCTCCGGGAAGAACTACATCAGCCATCATAGCTGTTTCACTCATAAATAATTCCTGTACAATCAACAGATCCAGTTTTTCCAGAGCTTTCTTCACATGCTGTGTATTCGGATCAGTTTGTACCAGATCCTCACCGATGATCCAGATAGCTTTCAGTTTATCCGACAATGAAGCGTCGTACATCTCCGGAATTTTATATCCGATGTGCTTCGGAAAAGGAGCCTTGTAGAACAATTCATACTTTGTGATCACTTCAGGATCTTTCAGATCAAGATAACCGGCTCCTTGATAGGGTTGACAACCCATATCCGCCGCGCCTTGTACATTATTTTGCCCACGCAATGGATTCACCCCTACTCCTCTTCTTCCGATATTGCCTGTGATCATCGCAAGATCAGCAATGAGCATTACTGTAAATGTTCCCTGAGAATGTTCGGTTACACCTAATCCATGAAATGACATCGCGTTACCTGCTTTTGCATATGCAATCGCTGCCTCACGTACCAGATTACGGTCAACACCACTTACACTTTCGAGTTCAGCGATATTCAGATTCAGGATTTCTTTCCTGAACTCCGCATATCCTTCTGTACGGCTTTCAATAAACTGCTTGTCTTCTAACCCTTCCTGAATGATGTAATACAACATCATGTTCAGCACAGCAGCATTTGTTCCCGGACGCAGTTGCAAATGGTACTGGGCATATTTTGTCAGTTCCGTTTTTCTCGGATCAATAACAATGAGGGTCTTTCCCTTCATTGCAGTTTGTTTCATTTTCGCTCCCGTTACAGGATGGGAAGCTGTAGGATTCGCTCCGATAACCATCATGCAATCAGTAAAGTTCAAATCCACGACAGAATTTGTAGCGGCACCCGTTCCAAATGTGCGTTGCATCCCGATGGCTGTGGGTGAATGACATACACGTGCACAACTGTCGATATTATTAGTTCCGATTACGACACGCATAAATTTCTGCATGAGATAATTTTCTTCATTCGTACATCGCGCGGAAGAAATACCGGCGATATAATCAGGGCCATACTTTGTTTTGATTTCAGTGAACTTTTTCGCGATAAAATCATAGGCTTCATCCCAGCTTACTTCAACAAATTTGCCATCTTTTTTTATCAAAGGTTCCTTCAATCGATCCGGATGATTATAAAATGAAAAAGCGTATCGGCCTTTCAGACAAGTATGTCCCTGGTTCACTTCCGCATCGAAGGGCGCCTGAATGGATTTCACAGTTTTATCCGCAACAGCAACATCCAAATTACATCCTACACCACAATAAGTACAAACGGTTCGCACTTTAGTATCCGGAACAATTGATTTCGATTCAAACACATCTGAAATAGCTGAAGTCGGACAAGCCTGAGCGCATGCACCACAACTCACACAATCCGATTCATTGAAAGTGGTGTTCATGCCTTTTATAATATGACTGTCAAACCCGCGGCCTGCCATACTCAAAACAAATTGACCTTGTACTTCATCACAAGCACGAACACAACGTGCGCAATTGATACATTTGGAAAAATCGGAGGTCATGTAAGGATGTGAGAGATCCTTCTTTTTATCAAGGTGAGTTTTTCCTGCAGGATAACGCACTTCACGAATGCCCACTTTGGCTGCTACGGTTTGCAATTCACAATTGTTATTCACCTCACAGGTTAGACAGTCCAGTGGATGATCCGTCAAGACCAGCTCAATAATATTTTTGCGAAGTTTTTCAATTCGAGGTGTCGATGGGAAAATATAAGTTCCCTCCATGACAGGTGTGTGACAGGAAGCCTGCGCCTTCACAGGGCCATCCACTTTCAAAGCGACATCCACGCTGCAAACTCTGCAAGCCCCATAAGGGTCGAGGTTAGGCGCATCACAAAGTGTAGGAACAACATCTTTTCCGGCATGTCTCTTGATAAAACTCAGAATAGTTTCTCCTTCGCTTATTTCAAAAGGCTGATGATCGATATATGCAATTTTTGACATTCCTTCTTCTATTATTTTGTAAAATAAGGACTAAGCTCTTCCTTAAAATAAACCAATGCATTCTTTATTGGCAAAGGCAAACCGCCACCAAGTGCACACAGTGAAGCGGTTTCCATTGTATCAATGAGATCCTGAAATAATTCTTCATCAATTTTGTAAGAAGAAATTCTTGCCTTTCGAACGAGTTCAAAACCTCTCGTTGAACCCAAGCGGCAAGGGAAGCACTTTCCACAGCTTTCGTGCGCGCAGAATTCAAACAAATGTTCCAGGTAATCAATCATTGGGAATTCTTCCGGTATACCAATTACCGATGCATGTCCCAATAAAAATCCATTCTGAGAGAAGGATTCAAAATCAACAGTGAGATCCTTGAATTTTGAAACAGGCACCAGTCCTCCCAGTGGTCCTCCAATATGCAGTGCTTTCACTTTGCGTTTGAATCCCTTACCCAAATTATCAATTACAAAATTCAAAGGAGTACCCATTTCAACTTCATAAATTCCCGGACGAGTAAAACTGCTGTCGAGACAAACCAGTTTTGTTCCTGTTGACCGTCCGCGACCTGTTGCAGCATAAGCTTTTCCGCCATGCTCCGCAATAAAAGGAAGCACAGCAAGTGTTTCAACATTATTCACTACAGTAGGTTTGTTGAACAATCCCTGCTGTGTAGGGTAAGGCGGACGGACACGCACTTCCGGGCGTTGTCCTTCGATAGAAGAAAGTAAAGCGGTTTCTTCACCGCAGATATAAGCTCCCTGAGCGGCAATGATTTTGAAATCAAAATTGAAAGTGGAACCAAGAATATTTTTACCTAAATAACCTGCTGCACGAATCTCATCAATTGCTGACTGACAAATTTTTATCGATTCGGGATATTCAGCACGAATGTATACAACACCATATTCCGCACCAGTAACAAAACCGGCAATCATCATTCCCAATAACAAACGATGAGGTTGAACTTCGAGAATATAGCGATCCGAGTAAGCTCCAGGATCACCTTCATCCGCATTGCAGACGATGAACTTTGTTTCACCAGGAGTATTCCGGCAAGATTCCAGTTTCATGCCAATAGGAAAACCGGCACCGCCACGACCACGCAAACCGGATTCTTTAATTTCATTCAGTAAATTTCCCGAAGGAGCAGATAGAATTTTTCCCAATAGCTGATAATATTCATTTACACCCGGAAGAGGGCCGGTAAGTACAGCCTTACCTACAGCTTCTACATGGTATTTATCACCCAACGCTTTTTTGCTGTTTTTGATTTCCGCCAACTTTGAAATGGCGTAACCCGAATAATTCTTGCCATCATAATGAAAAGCAGAATTTTCATGGCACCTGCCGAGACAACACATGGTGCCAACTTCTGCGGCATCGAAATGTTTGTGTACTTCGTTTTTTACATGCTCCTGAGTACCGGCAGCAAGACAGGCACTCCCGTTACAGATGTATACTTTTTTTCCCTTGTTATCGGGGCGAAGGAAATCATAAAAGGTAGCTGTCCCATACACATTCGCGTCACCAATAATAAATTCGGTGGCAAGCTTCGACAATGCTTCCTCAGAAGGTGTGCCCGTTTCTTTGGCAAGTGTTCCAATTTCCTCGAAGAGATTTTTCTTCAATCCCTTTCTACCGGACAATTCACTGATATTTTTTGACATGACTCTGTTTTATTTCAAATGGCTCTCAATAGAGGACCACAGGAAAATTATTGATGCTGTACCTTCTCTTTACTCTTTTTCAATCGATCGGTATGACTGTATGCTGTAAGCTTATCTTCTCTGCAAAACGCCATGAGAGTAATTCCAAATTTTTCCGACATCTCCACTGCCATAGAGGATGGCGCGGACACTGAAGCAAGGAATGGAATTCCGGCGACAAAACTTTTGCTGACAATTTCGTAAGAAATTCTTCCGCTCACAAGAAGACATTTTGCATCCTGCAGCTTATTGTTTAAAATCAGGGACCCTATCACTTTGTCAACGGCATTGTGCCTGCCAATATCCTCTTCCATTGCCAGAAGTTCGCCATCCATGGAAAAAGCCGCGGAGGCATGCGAACCTCCTGATTTTCTAAATACTACCTGCTCCGCACTCATTTTTGCAAACATTCCTGCAACAGTATTGGGGTCAAGGATTCCAATCTCCTGTAATCCTGTTTTCCCTTCCCCGATTTTTTCAAGTTCAGTTTTCCCGCAAATACCACAGGAGGATACTGACATGATGCTTCTGTTATTGGCGATACCTGCTCCGATTTTTTCGGCTGGAATTTTTACATCTATCCAGGTGATATAACCTGCCGGACTTTTATCCCTGATTTTAAGAACAGGATTTGTTTCCAAGTCCTTATAAATGTCTTCTGTATACAATAAACCTCTCACCAGTTGATCCTCTCTTCCGGGAGTTCGCATCGTCACCGTAAAAGGAGCACCATTGATCGTGATCTTGAGTGACTCTTCAACTGTAAGAGTATCCTCTACCGAAAAATCGGAATCACGGGTGATCTTACGGCCACGAAAATTGGCGACAGAAAATTCCATAGTTTGATTAATCATGGCGTAATGCTTCCATCACCCTAAAGATATGGAGAATGTGCGGAAAGAGTGCATCCATACTCTCTTCAGCACCTTTTGTTGATCCGGGTAAGGCCAATACAAGAGTTTCTCCGATTAGTCCGGCCAGACTCCTGGATAGCATCGAATAAGGGGTTCTCTCCTGACCGTAACTACGCATAGCTTCCGCAATACCCGGTATATCACGTTCCAACAGAGGTTTCAGTGCTTCAGGTGTCACATCCCGTTTTGACAAACCTGTTCCTCCCGTCAAAATAACCATGTTGTATTTCGCAGCAGCAAGTTTTTGAACCGTCTCACGAATTTTGTCCTGCTCATCAGGGATAACAGTATAATCACCAACCTTCACTTTCAAAAATTCCAGCTTGTTGATGATGGCTTTCCCTGCACGGTCCTCTTTTTGTCCTGCGGAAATGGAATCACTGCAAACAATCACAGCAGCAGACAAACTGCTCCTATATTCTTCCTTAAAATCTGTTTTCCCGCCTTTCTTTTCGATGAGTTTGATTCCGGTGATTTCAATGTGTTTATCAATTGGTTTTAACATATCGTAGGCCGTGAGCGCAGCAATGGATGCTCCATGCATGGCCTCAACCTCAACTCCTGTTTTATATATGGTTTTTACCTCCACTTCTATTTTCAATTCCATTTCTTCCGGGAAATAATGTACAGCGGCAAATTCAATAGGCAAAGGATGACAATCCGGAATCACATCGCTGGTTCGTTTAATCGCAAAGAGCGCAGCAGCCTTTGCCATCTCAAAAACATCACCTTTCGGTACGGATTTGTTTTTGATTGACTCCATCGTGGCGGGACTACCCATTTTTACAATCGCTTGTGCCCTTGCGTAACGAAGTGTTGAACTTTTATGTGTGATATCAACCATAATTCTAAATTTGATTATGTATTTACTTTCCAGACATACTCATCATTTTCGAAGATCTCTTTCCCCCAGACCGGAACTTTAGTTTTGATAAACTCTACCATTTCCCTGCAGGCCTCTGTCGCGTCTTTCCGATGTCTGGAAGAAATAAAAACGAACAGGTTGATCTGTCCGGTTTCGATTTTGCCCAAACTGTGATACACATGCATGCAGGTAATTTTATATTTTGAAAAAATCTCTTCACGAAAATTAGCATAGATTTCATCAGCCATCTCTCTATAACAGGAAAATTCAATTGCCTGTACGTTTTTACCATCGATATGATCCTTGCGGATTTGTCCTAAAAAAATCTGGTGCGCCCCGATATCCGTTTTAGAACTGTGTTTGGCAATAGAATCTGCAATGAAAGCCGGGGTAATCTGACCTTCAACAAAAACTGTTTTTTTCTTTTTTTCAGAATCGTTCATGGGTTTACATTAATGATTCACGAAAATTTATCCATTCCTCAACACCGCCTTTTAACTTTATCAAATTATTGAATTCGAATTTTTCTGAAAGAATTTCTATCGCTTTCTGACTACGGTCCCCGCTTTTGCAATAAACAATAACATCAGCGTTCCTGTCAATTTGCCCAAATTCCTTTTCGACCAATGGTAATGGAATTTGCAAGTCAATGATACCTTCCGCTTCAGGCCATTCGCCGGGTTGTCGAACATCGAGGAATCTCAATTCTTTTCCGGCTTGCAACCACTGATGTAATTCTTCTACTGTTACTTCTTTCATATTTTCCTGATTGTTACAATTAAACAGATAATCGGTTTTTCTCAATTCATCAATTGAAACAGGACCGGAATTTTTGGCTGATGATGAGATTTGAAAACGCATGATCTCAGATTGCATGTTCAGCACATTAAACACTAGTAATTTCCCATTCAAGACATCCCCAATTCCGGTAATAATTTTAATCACTTCAGCTGCCTGCAAAGTACCAATCAGTCCCGGTAAAACACCAAGTACACCATGTTCTTCACAACTATTCATGTCTTCTCCGTTTGATGTAAAAGGAAACAATGAACGGTATGTAAAAGCCTGTGATGCTCCAACAGGATAACTGAAGACAGAAACCTGGCCTTCGTACTTGTGAATTGCCCCATAAACCAGAGGTTTACTCAGCAATCTGCACGCATCATCGCAAAGATAACGAGTACGGGCATTGTCACTACAATCTACTACAATATCAAAGTTTGAAATTATGCGCTCAATGTTTTCTGGCATCAAACGTTCAGGATAGGATTTGCATTGAATTGTCGGGTTGAGCTCGAGTAAATGCTTCGCCGCTTGCTCTGCCTTTGATTTGCCTATATCGGAATCGCGGTAAAGAACCTGTCGGTGGAGATTGCTGATATCAACAACATCGTCATCAATTATACCCAATGTGCCGACACCTGCGGCTGCGAGATATTGAAGTACCGGGCAACCCAATCCACCTGCTCCAACGACCAGAACACGCGCCCCGGAAATTTTCTCCTGTCCGCTCACTCCTACTTCAGAAAGCGAAATCTGACGGGCATAACGACTCAAATCCATTTTCGACAACATCATTTATCCTCCTGAGAATGGTGGCAGTAATGCAATTTCATCAGTATCCCGAAAAACATAAGGCTCAGATTGAATGGATCTGTTAACAGCTACAAGCATATTAATATCCTTTGCTGCTTCATAGGATTGCCGGAACTGTTTACACAATTCTTCCGAGTCATGAACATCTTCCATCGTCAATTCGGTGCTTCCAACCACATCAGCCAATGATCCAAACAATTTTACTTTTATTTTCATGATTTAATTTTCGTATTTCAACAATTCTTCGGGAGTATTGATATTTGTAAAAATTCTATCCCCTTTCGGATAAAACTTCTTAACCTCGAACAACCTGGTCTTTTGCTCTTGAAGACAATCACGTAATTTCAATTTCCCATCAATGATATTCTGATGTAATATAATTTTGCAAGTCAAATCATACACAGCGGCTAATGGTTCCGTTACACCATCGTGAACAGGAACCAGGATCTCTTCATCTCCGGCATTTTCAACTAAAGCTGATAAAAATTCAGTCGTCATGAAGGGCATGTCGCAACTGAGCACAAGATTTTTCTTTGTTACAGAATAATTAAGCCCGGTATAAATGCCTCCCATAGGCCCTTTTCCGGGATAAATATCGGAATAACATGGAAACCCGAATTTAACATACCGCTTATCATTAGCAATTAAAATCACTTTATCTGTAATACACTCAACTATATCCAGTATATTCAAGATCAACGGCCTGCCATTGAAACTAACCAAGCCCTTATCCGTCTTCATGCGTGAGCTTTCACCACCACAAAGCACAACGACTGTAAAATCAAATGGCAGATTCTTGTTCATCGGGAGGGAAATTTAAAAACTTCAACTGCATCACCACGACGTATTTCCAGATTTTCGACAGGTAAATAGACAAGAGAGTTTGCTCCTGAAAAACTCAGAAGATTATCCGAATCCTGCCCGTCAAGTATACTTACGCCTTCATTTTCGATAAGAGATTTTAGAAATAATGACCGATCCCCTTTTCCTGTGAAATCTGTATTTGATTTCAAGATTTCTTTTTCGAGTCCGGGATTTTCTTTTCCACTCAATTTATCTAGCGCCGGAAGAATGTACTGGTAATAACACACCAAAGCTGCTGCAGGATTTCCCGGAACAGCAAAAACCATTTTCCTCCCTTTCATTCCAACAAATAATGGCTTCCCGGGTTTTTGAGCTACTTTATAAAACAGTTCTTTAACTTTTAATGCAGCCAATACTTCTTTTACAAAATCATACTTGCCAACAGATATTCCGCCTGAAATTATCAGCACATCATTGTTTGCCAAAAGTTTTTTTACCGCCGACAACACCAATTTTTTTTCATCCTTCACATGGCTTTTTTGGCCGGCTTTATATCCACTTTGTAATAAAACAGACTCTAATGTTCCGCTGTTGGATTCATAAATTTGTCCGGGCTTTAGTTTATTACCGGCCTTCACCAGTTCATTACCGGTAACTAAAATTCCTATCCGTGGTTTTTTGAAAACTTTTACAATGGAACAACCAATCGTATTCAGGAAGCCAATCGCTGCAGGAGAAAGTGTAATTCCTTTCTTCAATCCCGCACCACCTTTTCTGATTTGATTCCCTTTCCTCCTGATATTGCTTCCTTCTTTCAGGAATTCTTCTACAACCTCAACTTGTTGCTCAGCTACGTTTACTTTTTCCTGCATCACCACGCAATTTGCGTTTGATGGCACAGGAGCGCCGGTAAAAATTCTTACTGCTGTATTTATTTTCATTTTTGAAATCGGTGCATCTCCCGCCTTTATTTCTCGAGTGAGGGGAAAAACAATTCCCTTCAATCTATTTCGATCAAAACAAATTGCATACCCATCCACTGCCGACTGATCAAACAATGGAACATCGATTGGCGAAAGCAAATCAGCCGCGAGCACATACCCGAGACTTTCCTGTACCTTCATTTTACCGGTTTCCGGTAAAGGCACGGCGTCCATTAGAATTTTTTTTGCTTCCTCTACACTGAGCATAATTACACCATTAACAACTTACCTGCAGCAAATAAAAGTACAGTGGCCAGCAAATATTTCAACACAACGGAATTGAATCGTTGACTTCCCCAATATGAACCAAGCAAGCCTCCAATGAGTGTAGCAACAACCCACCACATCATTCTGTCAGGAAAAACAAGATGATGGCTCAGTAAACCCGCAAGACCTGATATTGAATTCACCAATATGAATGGAGCCGCAATTGCAGCCGTTTGTTTGATGTCAGCCCAGCGAAATAACAGTAATACAGGAGACAACAAAATTCCACCGCCAATTCCGATCATACCCGATATCAAACCAATCCCACCGCCAATGATTAATGCAATCGGCAAAGGCATCTTACGAAGTGTCGCGCTGGAATTATTTCCAATAAGTCCAAGTATTCTGATCACAGAAAGCAACAAACAAATCCCCAAAATAATTTTGAAGAAAGATGGCGATAGCTGAATCCATGAACCGAAGAAGGCCAACGGAACAGAAAGCACAATCAAAGGAATAAATAGTTCCTTTTTGAAATATCCGCTTCGGTAATACTGAAGGCTTGCAATTGTGGAAACCAGAATATTCAACACCAAAGCGGTGGGCCTGATTTGCTCCGGTACGAAATTTAAAAATACCATCAGGGCCAGATATCCGCTCGCACCACCATGACCTACAGTGGAATACACAAAGGCAATGATGAAAAACAAAACAAGGATAAGGCTGAAATCCATTGCACTAATTTACACTTTTCCCTATTTCAGCAGACAAGTTTGCATGGTTTCCTGAAATCAGAATAGTTAATTTTTTACAAGAGAAATGCGGTTCAGTCCCCGGTGATTTGTATCCAAATTTCCTACTTTCACAAAAATTTTATCGGATGAAAAAAGTCGTTGTACTTGGAGCCGGACGTGTAGGACAAACTATGGCTATCGATTTATGCAAAGATTATTCTGTATGTTCTGTAGATGTGAATGCAAAAATTCTGAGTGAATTAGCTGCAAAACAGCCGATACTGACAAAAACAGCCGATTTATCCAACCCTGATGAAATTCGAAACGCCATTCAGGGTGCTGACATAGTAATCGGTGCAGTCCCCGGGTTCATGGGATTTGAAATGGTAAAAACCGTTATTGGAGCCGGTAAAAATATTGTGGATATTTCCTTTTTTAACGAAGATATATTCCTGCTTGATGAACTTGCAAAGAAAAACAATGTTGTTGCCGTGATGGATTGCGGTGTTGCTCCCGGGATGGACAATATGATTCTCGGGTATCACAACAAACGAATGGATGTTAATTTCTTCGAATGTCTTGTCGGAGGTCTCCCTGTTGTACGCACATGGCCATATGAATACAAAGCTCCGTTTTCTCCAATAGATGTGATCGCCGAATACACGCGTCCTGCCCGTTTTGTCAAAGAAGGACAATTGGTGACCCGACCGGCACTCAGTGATCCCGAACTTCTCGATTTCCCACAGGTTGGAACTCTCGAAGCATTCAATACAGATGGCTTGCGAAGCCTGATAAAAACAATGAAAGTTCCGGATATGATTGAACGGACCTTACGTTATCCGGGACACATCAATTACATGAAAGTGCTACGCGAAAGCGGATTCTTTAGCGAAGAACCTGTTCAGGTAAATGGAAAAGATATTCGTCCGATTGACCTCACATCAAAATTACTTTTCCCGATGTGGAAATTAAAAGAAGGTGAAGAAGAATTTACAATCATGCGTGTGATCGTAAGTGGAAAAGAAAATAACAAGGACAAAACATATACTTATGATCTGTTCGATCGTTATGACACGAAAACAAATACACCTTCGATGTCACGCACAACAGGATATACCTGCACTGCTGTTACTCGTCTCGTCCTGGAAAACAAATACAATCGTGTTGGAATAAGTCCGCCTGAATTTGTAGGTGAAGATGAAAACTGTTTCAAAGAAACACTTCGATATCTTGCGGATAGAGGGGTTATCTATAAGGTTTCCTGAGCATTCCTTACAGTGAAATTCACATGAATATTTCCATCAGGTAATTTCCTGTAAATAATTTTCCTCAATTTTATAGTAATTACCCATCATCAAGATTAGGCTTTCTATTAAAGAATGACATGAAATTGACCATTTCAGTCTTTGACAGTCCCCGAATTTTGATACATTTGTATCAATGAAGCCAGTCAGGCAACATAAGCTCAGGATAATTACAGCGTATTTACTTCTCGCTGCAGTTTCCTTTTTCTTTACACCAAAGGAGCTTGTTCACAATTTCCTGAATCATGATGATACCTGCGATACGGTAACACATAATTCAAACCAGACTCATATTGAAAATTTACATGAACACTGCGACCTGGACCAGTATTCTGTTCCTCCATTGTTTCATGAAGTAACTCACTTTTCTTTTATAAGTACCGCACTGCTTTGTACCCATTCTTCAGGGCAACCATGCAATTATCATTTTTCCGGTTCCACTTTTCTATTCTTCCGCGGACCTCCTGCGCTTATTTGATGTGTAAATGTTCTGACTTGTCAGGACAAAATTAATGGTGGCAAAATTCACTTGCCGCTATTACTCTATTTTTTTACATCAAATATGTTATCATGAAAATTATCTATCTCCTGATTTTCCTTCAAACCATTTTTTGGTTTGATAAAGTCCTTGCGCAGGCTGACAGTACACTCACTGATTCTCTGTTGCTTCAGCAGATTCAAAACCAAATTCAACCGGAACCGGCCCCGGCCCGCAGTGCGCCTTCGGCTAACCCTGACATAAGTGTGATCGGTGATTTGGGAGGTTCTTATGAAAGCAACCGAAACAGAAAATTTGACGCCAATCTTAACGAAACCGAAATTTCATTTCAATCCGTTGTTGACCCATATGCCAGGGCTGATTTCTTTGTCGCGATCCGTCGGGACCCTTCTACCGGAGAATTCAAAACTGAAATCGAAGAAGGATATCTCACAACCCTTTCCTTACCCGGACACCTGCAATTGAAAGCAGGTAAATTCAAACAGGCCCTCGGCAGAATCAATCCGATACATCCACATGCCCTGCCATTCACAGACATGCCCAATGCATTTGTTCGATTCTTTGGTGACGAAGGAATGAATGACGAAGGAGCCCAGCTCAGCTGGTTACTTCCCAATCATGCATTCTTCCAGGAGCTCACACTCGAATTAACGGATGGTCCGCTGGAAAGTCCGTCGTTTGCAAGAAGCCCGGGCAATAAATATCTGAAACTCGCGCATCTCAAAAATTTCTGGGATCTCTCCGCGAATTCAACACTGGAACTTGGCTTGTCAGGTATTTCGGGTGTAAACAGTACCGATCATACAACAAACATTGGAGCTCTTGATCTAACCTATAAATGGAAACCGGTAAAATTCAACACCTACAAATCTTTCACCTTCCAGAATGAATTATACTACAGCCATGCAACATTCGACAGCTCCACTGTAAAATCAATCGGATTGTATTCGATGCTGAGTTTTCAGTTCGCCAAACGTTGGTTTATTACAGCCCGTTACGATTACACAAACCTTCCGGA
This sequence comes from Bacteroidota bacterium, assembly GCA_016720935.1. NCBI lineage: Bacteria > Pseudomonadati > Bacteroidota > Bacteroidota bacterium. The sequence goes on along the minus strand of JADKJP010000003.1, from coordinate 332,209 downwards.
ATCGGCACAGTTTGTGGAACAGGCCGGATCCGCTACGATCGGATGGTATGCTACCGAGTTTCAAAAGATTGAACTCCAGGGAAAATACACTTCCGCAAATCAGGAAGACATCGAAAACAATTATGAGAAAAATTTCTCCCAGGTTTTTCTTCGCTGGATCTTCGTTATCGGATCACATGGCGCGCATCAATATTAAAATTCACAAACAATCATATCACAAAATCTCTTCTTATAAAGACAAAAAATGAAAACCAAAATATATTCCCTGGTGCTGATCTGTGTTCTTTTCTGTTCTTCTGCATTTGCCGGAGCAATTCACGTGGTCACCACCACGCAGGACACGAAAAGTATTGCCGAATTAATCGGTGGAAACAAAGTTGAAGTATTCAGCATCGCAACCGGTTATCAAAATCCTCATTTTGTTGATCCGAAACCCAGCTACATCATCAAACTTTCCAACGCAGATCTCTTCATTACAGTCGGTCTCGATCTGGAAACAGGATGGTCTCCTTCACTGCTTACCAGTTCCAGGAATCCTAAAATCCAAAAAGGAAGCGCCGGGTATGTCGATGCATCGATTGGTGTGCCTTTACTTCAGGTTCCGTCAAGTATCAATCGCGGAGAAGGTGATATCCATATCTATGGAAACCCACATTACTGGCTTGATCCGCTGAATGGCAAATTCATTGCAAGGAATATTTGCAATGGACTGGAGAGAATTTCACCGGAGAGCAAAGCGTATTTTGAAGCCAACCTGAAAGTGTTCAATGAAACAATTGATCAAAAATTGAAAACATGGAACACAACCATGGCAAAATACAAAGGCGCCAAAGTAATTGCATATCACAATGAGTGGTGTTATTTCGAAAATCGATTTGGATTACAAATCGTCGATTTCCTGGAACCAAAACCTGGAATCCCTCCCACACCATCACAGTTGGTAAAAATTATCAAAGCCGTAAAAGCCAATTCAATAAAGGTAATCATCTCCTCCCCATATTTTACTACTTCTTCATCAGATGTTGTAGCGAAACAAACCGGAGCCAAAGTGCTGACTTTGGCAACTTCCGTTGGCGCTTTTGATTCAATTAAAAATTATTACGATCTCTTCGACTACAATGTCGGTCAGCTTGTAAACGTTCTGAAATAATTTAGACACTACTCAAATCAATTGCCATGTTCGAAATGTTCCAGCTTGATTTTATTACACAGGCATTTATACTCAGTATTATTGTCGGCATAGTGCTTTCATACCTTGGAGTCCATGTTGTCGGGAGAGGAATAGTGTTTGTAGACCTGGCACTGGGTCAAATCACCTCTCTGGGTGTTGCTTATTCAGATTTTATTGGAAAAGGAAAAACATTCATTCCGATTCTGTTTGCTATCCTTGGCGCATTCCTGATGTCACTCATTAATATCCGCGACAGACGTCTCAAATTGGAAGCCATCATCGGAATTATTTACGCTGTCGCATCCGCTGCAACAGTCATGCTGATATCAAAAACACCACACGGTGACTCAGACATTCAGGAAGTATTATTTGGAAATATACTTTCAGTAAGCTGGGAACAAATAAAAATAACCGGCATTGTTCTGGGTGCAATCGCTTTGTTGCATGCAATCTTTTACAAGAAATTTTTCGCGTTGACAGAGCGATTTGAAAAAGGGGAAGGTCATTCCATAGGCATTTTTAATCTCTGGAATTTTCTTTTTTACATTTCAATTGGTTTGAGCATTGTATTCTCTGTCCGCATCAGTGGCGTTATTCCGGTGTTTTCATTCTTGATCATCCCCGCTGTCGGCGCAATTATGCTGGCGAAGCAGAAACTTCCGCTCGTTATCCTTGCAATCTTCCTGAATATCCTTGGTGCTCTCTTTGGACTTTACGTATCCTACAAATACGATTTTCCCGCAGGTTCTTCAATCGTCGCCGTACTTGGCGGACTATTTCTTATTGTTTCTATATTTTATATTATACTTCAAATGGCAAGAAGAAGGGTGAATTGAAAAGGGAAGTTTATTAGTGGAAGAGTAAGTGTAAGAGTAAGTTTGAAGAGATTAAAACTTACTCTTACTCTGTATTGTAGTCCCGGGCAGAATCGAACTGCCATCTAGAGTTTAGGAAACTCCTATTCTATCCGTTGAACTACGGGACCAAAAGGAGTGCGAAAATATCCTTTACTTTGGATTTTTGAAAGAAAGCCTTGAAATCCATCTCGGGAGGGCATGGAATCAGGACTTAATTCGCCCATAATCAATTCAAAGGGAATGAAAAACAATTTTCGTCCCGGTTTGTTTCCAAAAGATATGTCCAGAGAAAACCCTTTTAAAGAATACAAATCCGGAGTTTGCAACATCGGTGTGAAGGAGGTTTCCGTTCGCAGGAAGTTTTTTTATGCCTTCCTGCCAATCACCTTCCTACTGACCCTGAGCGCGTTTTTCTGGGACAATTCGCTGGTTCTTTGGATTTTGTTGCTCGGATCAGCATTTTGCCTTACAGTACTCTACAATGAAATTAAATACAAGTTTTGCATCCTGTTTGGGTTTTTCAGCCTGTATAATTTTGAAAAGCTGGGCACTATTCATGAAGTAAAAAATCCACAGGACCATCAAAAGGATAGAAAAAGAGTCCTTGAAATCGTCATCCAGTCGCTCCTGTTTTCACTGATATACGCTACCACTGTACACCTTGCGGCAGGATATTTTCATTTGCACTGATCTTACTGAAGGGAATTGAATCTTTTTAGCAAAACCCGATCAAACAGCTTCCCCTGCATTTTTTGAGTTTTAAAAGTGTTTACGAGCAAAGTATCATTGGCAATGTAATTCATATAAGCCTGCCTTTGCACTGAATCCTGAATTGAAACAGTATCCTTTGATGCTACGGCATAGAGAATTGTCGTGAGGTAGGTTTTATAATTTTTTTCTTCACGATACGACATTCTAACCTGAGGAACCCTGCTAATGACAGCCAAGGCCGAATCCGGTTGGTGAATGTTAAAATAAGAAGCACTCAGATTCAACAATCCTTCTACAAACAATGGTGTGATTTGTAGCCCCAGTCGATAATGCTCAATAGCCTGCTCTGGCATTTTACTTTGCTCATAACAGGTCGCAAGATCATTGAGTACACGCAAGTGATAGGGATTTACTTTTTCCGCTGCTTCAAAAGATTTCCTTGCTCCTTCCAAATCACCCTGATAAAATCTTGCCAGTCCGTCGTACCATTCAAGTGGCGTTGTTGTTCCATCCACGCGAAAAAAATAATTCTTCGCCTTTGAAATCTCACGCGTCATCGCGCTGTAATTCTTCCGCAACTGATTCGCTTTGGCTTTTCTCAAATGCAACTCTCCCGACAGCCATGACCAGGCCGGATAAACACTTACTGTGGCAAGTATAAATAGTAGAATTGAAACGAGGCGTTGCCGGGATTTTGACCAAACGAATTTTTCAGAAGAAGAGCCTGATATATAAAATACTACTGCCGCCCACAACATCAGCAATAGCATTACATAATACCGTGATCTGGGATAACCAAAAAACGACATGACCATAAAGCTCCCAACAGCAAAACTGGCCATCAGCAGCATTCTTCTTTTTTCCAAATCTTGCATCCTTTTCAACGATCTGTGAATCTCAATCAGGATAAAAAAAAAGAACAACAAGTAGCCGACAATCCCCGGTATACCCTGCTCCGACCATACCAACAAATAATCATTATGCGGATGCTCGAAATGGACTATGCCTGTATTCAGATAAGCTGTACCACCAATTCCATATTTCGCTTCCAGCAATTTCCAGTTGTTTAGTCCAGCGCCGAATAAAGGATGTTCCTTTATAAGGTGTAGACTGTTTTTCCAAACAAGAATTCGTTCGTATACACTGTTGTTATTCTCGGTAGAGGTTGTATGAAAAATATCCGGCTTCGACCAGTACATTTTAGCCATCTCCGCCTTCCGCACGAGGTATGAATAATTGTTCGATTTGGTATACAAAAAAAAGGTGATCCCGATTACTGCAATGCTGATTCCTCCCAATAGAATTTTTCTCTTTACCGGCATAACCACGGAATTACTTTCCGTTTTCGTTTTTGTTATTCTTGAGAACAGCAACATCAACATTCCTCCTGACAAAATTCCCAACCAGCTTGAAACAGTTTGCAATAAAAGAATCCAGAAAAGACAGAGTAATAATCCTGTCCAGGAAAAAGCAAGCCATTTTCCTTTCTCTGTACGCACACCGTACATTGTAAATGGGAGTAAAAGTGTAAGTACTTCTGAGAAAAAATTCTTATTTGAAACGGACGAACAGAGATCCAGATTGATCAAAATTGGTTTTCCTTTCTGAATATAATCTATCACCATCGGATACAATTGAAGGAAACCATAATAAGTAAAGATCAAAAGCGCAAAAACGGATGCACGAACAACAAAGATCAATGGTTGTTTTGTTTCCCTTAAAACCATGTATGCAAGACAAAAGAACAGGGAAAAAGAAAGTATCCTGAACCATTCCTGAAAAGCGTCGCCCGGATTAATTGAACTTGCGATGGAAATCAACATCCATATTTGCTGGGCGCAAAAAAGGAAGAGGATCTTCACAGGCAAAAAATGAACGGGCCTTTCCCCTGAGGAAGAAAATAGCCTGAAAAAGAAAAAAACAGAAAGGGAAATGCATGTCAGCAGATACCTGGGAACCAGGCTTGGATCTTCAATACTGCGCACATTCACCAGGGGTAAAAGAATGAAAAGCAGGCAAAGAAATAACAGATAAGGCCAATCCTGTCGCTTTTTATCCATGGGTCCCTGATAAGCACACCAATTTAGGCAGAGTTTGCAAAATAATTGAAAATTGGATCAGAATATTTCTTAAAATTACCCGATGAGCATTTTCTATGGAATCTCCGAAAACTAATCCACCCCAGATAAAATCAAGAAATGTTAGCACACATGACCTTGTGCATGCTGTGAGTAAGCTCAAATGGTTGATTCTCATAATTTCTATTGGAATCGGAGGTTTCACATTTTGGTATAGCAAAACAAGGATTCTTACCTACTCTTCCTCCGCCTCTTTTTATATTAATGACATCAACTCTGTTTCTCTAACAACTCAAAATAATGAAACGAAACCTCTGGATGGATTGCTGACCGGCGAAAGTTTTAACCGTGTTTACCAGCTGATCCTGAGTTCCAGAACCCAAAATTATCTTATTCGAAAGTTCAAACTTTTTGAACATTATCACATTGACTCCACAAAAGAATTCAGTTTTGAAAAGGTCGCCAATCGTCTCAGAAATAATATTGAAATAAAAAAATCACCCTTCAATCTGGTTACTGTTACCGTGAACGATGAATACCGCTATCTCGCGGCGGAGATGGCGAATGAAATCATATATTTTGTCGACAAGCAAAACAAAATCATCCTCTCAGAAGGAGTACAAAGAAAGATTACCATTTACAATAGCCTGATTCAGGATATTCAAAAAACAAATCAGACACGAAAAAGGGAAATCGAAGCGTTGTTATCGAAGATGAATGCGATTGTTGCTGATCTTGAAAACCGAAAACAAAACACTCAAACTTTACTGGAACTGCAGCAGAAATTAACAGGAATGATCGTTGAGATGGAAGCATCGAACACAGATCTCATTAAAATCCAACGCTATCAGACCCTGGCCCTTCAGCTCATCAAAGAAAAGAACCTGCCATCAATCATGTTCATGCAATACGCACGACCGTATTCCTTTTCATTGGTCCCGAAAGCCCTGTTGGTTAGCATTGGAATGATGGCGCTTTTCTGGACAGTATTTATCATACTTTTATACTGGAAAATGAAATACTCAGGTTATCTTTCCCTGCTTGCAAAAATCTGATAGTATTCCCGAAATTATTTAGCTGAGAAGGATGAATAAATATTGTATCGTAGTTGCAGGTGGTTCGGGAACAAGAATGAAATCGGCTATCCCAAAACAATTTTTAGTATTGGGTAATAAACCAATACTCCTGCATACACTGGATCAATTTATAAAGTACGACTCTTCCATTAATATCATTCTTGTTCTCCCGGAAAATGAAATAGCGACCTGGGAAAATATTCGAAAACAATATTCATTCATGCATCCGTTAAGGGTAGCATTCGGAGGAAAAACAAGACATCAATCAGTAGCCAACGGCCTGGCACTTGTCCCAAATGAATCCATTGTCGCCGTTCATGATGCTGTGCGGCCATTAATCAGCAATGATTTATTGCAACGTTGTTTTCAGGAGGCTGAAAACAATGGCTCAGCTGTTCCTGTCATACCCGTGAACGATTCCATTCGACAAATCGTTGGAGAAAAAAGCAAACAGGTGAACCGAAACGATTTTGTGATTGTTCAAACACCTCAATGCTTTAATTCATCGACTTTAAAAAAAGCGTTTGAACAACCTGAAGACCCATCCTTCACGGATGAAGCTTCTGTCCTTGAACAATCAGGAATCCCTGTCCACCTTATTGAAGGTGAAAAACAAAATCTTAAAATTACCAATCCGGAAGATTTGTTAATCGCCAGTGCGATTCTTTCTCAGGACAAAGATTAAATACCTCTGGTTCATTTGAAATAAAAAAGGGTTTGATAATCATCAAACCCTTTATTTTCTTCAACTGGAGTGATTACCAATTGTCTTTATCTTTCACAGGCTTGTCTTTTGTGACAGCGTTTTTCAGACTGTTGATGGTTTCCTTTGTATAGGTATCAACCTGGAGGAGATAATCGTTGTAAACCGGAGTATACATTTGTGCTTTTGTATCCATCCAGCGTTCACTTGGATAATAGGAGGCCTGCTTCCAGTTGAAAGCGGTAAACTCATACTTAAATCTTCCATCCTTTGCAGCGACAGTAAGCGTGTATTGCACCAGACCGGCATCCGTTTTTGTTCCTTCTTTATCGGCAGGATTGAAGATTTTAAACCTTGGTTTCCCGACAACCCTGAACTTCAATGAATCATTCTCGCGAATCACTTCGGTAGGGTTTTTATAGTAGGTACGAAACCAAGCCAGGATTCTGGAATAAAGTATTTCAGCCTTAAGATTCTGTACTTCGATCACTTCTTCATACGTGATCAAACGGGTAATACTGTCCACCGGCATGGCTGGCATAGGCATGGGAGCAGCATTTTTTTGCGCATTTGAAAAATGTACGCTGAGAGTCATGAGTATCATGACCATTGACAATTTTCTCATCATGGTAAATAATTTATGCTGTAAAAATAAGAGAAAATCAGAATCCTAAAGAATTCTTAACCTTGTACAGGGATTTTAATTTTCATCCCCGGTTTGAGCCCGTGGATATTGGAAATGTTGTTGATCGACTTCAGTTGTTCAACAGTTGCTCCTTCATATTTCCTGGCAATGCTAAACAAAGTGTCACCAGGAGCTACGGTATGATAGACAAAACGGGAGTCAATTTTAGCCGGCACTGAAGGAGTGGTGTTAACTGCTTCGTTAGTATTTACCTTGGCTGCAGTTTCCGCTGCCTTCTGATTCTGGAAATCATCAGGTACAGCTTGTGACAATACATCTTTTTCATCCTCTGAAAGGATTGGTTTATCGTCTTCTTCCTCTGTACCATTTGCAGGTTTCTTAATAAAGACCTTGTGACAAACAGTAGTATATATAGCAAGTCTTTGTCCGCTGATTGGATATTTCTGACGTAAGGCCCTTTTGTTCCAGGCACGAAGCTGACTCACCGTACAATTGTACCGTGAAGCAATTTGGCTCAGCGTTTCTCCTCTTTTAACAAGGTGAGTTTTGCGAACTTTTTCTACAACTGTAGCATATTCACCGGATACACTCTCCACATTCAAATTTGCTACTGGTGCAAGTACAGGTACCGGTCCATGTTCCCCGCCAAGGCGATCGAGAGCAATAGCAGAATAATAATCACTGAACATATCCCGTACAACTTCATTTCTGATTTGAGGACCACGGCAACCAAAAACGATACTTACCAAACGGTGCTCACATTTATTCACAGTGGCAACAAGACAAAATCCGGCACGGCGGGTATAACCGGTTTTGAGTCCATCAACAACACCACTGTAATCAATGGTGAGACGATTGTGATTACGAATTACACTTGTGGATCTTCCGTTATCGATCGAAGCGTAACCCATTCCGGCAATCTCCAGGACTTCATCGTACTTGAGCAATTCAAGGGTGAGAAGAAGTTGATCCGTTGGACTGGATGAATTATCCATACTGGAATGCGCAGCAGGCAAACCGGTAGGATTTCCATAATAGGTATCAGTCATTCCCAGTTCATGAGCCCTGCTGTTCATTCTGTCAACGGAAGCTTTCAGGTCACCACAACTGATGTAACGTGCCATCTGCTCCGCGCATTCGTTATTCGAGGCAATCATGGCTGCTTTGAATACGTCACGCAAAGTATAATTTACAGAAGTATAAACCTTCTTTCTCTTGTGTCTTCTTCCTGTTATGGTTTCTCGTACCCAATGCACATTATCTTCCCAACTGAATTTACCGGCCTTTACATCTTCCACTGTTAACAAAGCAACCATCATCTTGGTCAGCGAAGCGATTGGATATGCGCTGCCCATATTTTTCTGCCAGATGATTTTCTTATTCACCGCATCATAAAGCAAACCTGCGCGAACCTCTGATTCGTTAACCTGAAGCGAAGTATCGGCATCGTAAACAAACTGCCGTGACAACTGAGCATAATCAATGACAGAAACACTATCATCCCTGACCGGATCAACGGCACCGGCACGCAAAGGCAATTGAGCAGCCATTATCGTGGCTGACACAAAAATATAGTGCAGGAGGTGTTTAATGCGATGCATCTCCGGGGTTAAATCAGGTTTTATCTAATATACAAATATTGCAGGCAGGATGTCAACAAAATTCCATAAAAGAATCTCATTATAGTTCATCCCTTTAAGCAGCTAGTATACTGAATTAACGTGAAAAACGTTACTTTTTGGCAAATATTCTGAAGAAATTTAAAGAAAATTGTGTTAAAAAGAGGATAATTTTTCTCTGAAGGGAGTCAATTGCTTGGTAAACAGCTTATAGCTTGGAATAGAGATAGAGTTTGACCAATTCCTGCTCAGATTCAGCCAGTTTTGTTCTGTGAAACATCTCAGGTAACAATGCTTCCCAACTCTCCTTCGACTTTTCTTTGGGCTTGTGCAAATTGTGACAACCGCTACAGTGATCAGTGTACAATTTGAATCCGCTTTTTAATGAGTCCAGGCTTACCTGATGACCACTGTTTTGCATCTTCAATACATCCGCTTCGACTGGCCTGAGCATGGAAGAACCGGCTCCGCATGCCACCATAAATAAAATGATTCCGGCAGCACCAATGCATTTAGAAATTTGCATTCTCCTCCACATGAGAATAAAATTTTAAATTAAAATGAAAAAGATAACAACAAGCGTGCTTCCACTTTTTCATGCTCATCGAGATCCAGATTCTCTTTAGAGCCTTCCTCTTTTTTTGCATTGAACAATTGAGGAAGCACATTTAAGTTGATGAACCATCTGTCCCCACGGAAATGAACACTTGGTCCGGCGAACCAGACTGAATTTTCCCACTCTCCTTCTTTGACCTCGTTGTGATTACGAACCTCCAAACCAAGACCTGCTGATTTTCCCAGCAAACGCATGTAGGCAAGATCAAGTTCAAATGGAGTTTCAACTTCCGTTTCAATTTTTCCATCTTCAGCTTCGAACTCCATTTCATACTCGCCAACTATGTTCGCAGCGAAAATATTTTTATCAACTTGTTTATCGAGGATAAGCTTACCCTCCAACTCCAGTTCCTGTCCATCGAATCCAATTTCCGCATACAAAGCAGAACCAACCGCATTAGCAACCGGATCACTGAGTTTTATCTTCCATTCACTCGAACAACTGATGGAATGTTCTTTGAATATCACGCTATCATTCGGACTATATGCTACACTATTGAAATTGAGATAAAATGAAGTTTGTAATTTTTTCCCTAAACCAATTTCCAATTCCAGACGCTGATCCAATGCATTGTAAAAATGTTCTTTCCCACTACGCAGGGTGTTCCAGTATTCCAATTCCATGGCTCCGGCCGGAAGTACATTACTCTGATATGTTCGGGTAAAAATGCGGTCCTGAGAATAGCCTGTAACGAAACTGAGAGAGAGAATCAGGAAGAAGTAGATTGCTTTCATAGAGTTTAATTTATCGGAGGCAAAACTAAATATTTTATTTAGAATGATTCTAAATAAGAAATATGTTTTTATCTTTTCCAATACAATGTATTGCTATTCAATATCTTAAATTTTGATGGGATTTTTCTCAAAACTACACCTGAAAGAATTCCCCGTTTATGACAAGCATCATCAAAATAAAAAAGCCCCCCGGAATCCGGGAGGCTCTTGAAGAAGTCCAATTAGTCTTTTTTGAATCTTAAAGTCCTGTGAATTTCACCACTCAGAATTTTCAAATAGTAGACGCCTTGAGGCATGTTTGAAATATCCAATTCGGCGGAATATCCTGTTTCAAAATTTCTCTCCATCACTGATTTTCCCAAAATATTATACATCGATATTTGCGCCCCTGAATTTCCCGGCCATGTTACCGTCACACGATCCCTGGCAGGATTTGGATAAAGTTCAATTCCTCTTGGTGCACCGTTCGATGAGATTCCAGAGGTCCCTGAAGTATCGCTGACTGATAAATTATCGAAATCAGCAAAGTACTCATCGGGATTCGAAGCGGATCGTTTAGCAAGAAATTTCAAAGTGATATTGCTTCCCGAAAAACTACCCAAAGGAATATTTACGTGTGCAAAATCCAATGTTGGAGTGTAATTGGAAGCATTCACAGTAAAAACGGAAACATAGTTTCCTCCATTTGCGCTTACTAACACACTAAACTCTTCTCCGGCAACAAGGGATGTAGTCGTAGATGGATAAAGAGTGGAGCTGATAATTCTCCAGTCAAAACTAAGACCACTGTTCGAATTCAAAGTGCCGATCAAAGGAGTTTCCAGAGAATCCTTTGCATTAAAATTATTCATAAAAGCTGTAGGCCCTTTTGAACTTCCGGTTCCATGTACAAGATAAACTGTAATGTCACCCGAATAACCCGCAGGTGTTTGAAAAGCTGTCGCGTTTTCAAAATCATCATTGAAAGGATAAACCTGCGCGAAAGCTGATTGTGTCAAGGAAAGAACTGCGAGGAATAGTAGAAGTGTAGAGATTTTTTTCATAGTAATAGATCTTATGCAAAAATATGACCAATTCCATTATTCTAAAGGAATAACCAGTGAATTTTCCATCAGGTGGAACGTATTGCTTTCAAGATCAAGTATATGATTTACACCTGGCTTTTTCCCTTTATCGAAACTTCCGAGAGAATGATGCAATCCCAGGTATTCCGCGCCGTTCAATGTTGCCCAAGTGAGTAAATTATGCACACTAATTTCGGGATAATGTTTGTGTATAGTCTTTAATTCGTCGAAAACTGAAAGCGACCAATTTGAAGCGTAGCTATCCGTTCCGATAGTGATTTTTGCTGCATGGTTTACAAACATTGGAATATCCGGCATTTTATCTTCAATGAACAGATTTGCATTTGGACAAAAACACCACCACATCAGCATACTATACAATTGAGCCCAGTTTACATCCTCACTAGTAGTATAAGTATTATGAACCAATTGTATTTTATTGCACTTCGGAAGATGAACAATACTTGACGCAAGAGATGCAAATCCGGTCGGCTCCCAGTGTGTGTACAAATTGGTCGCGCCTTGTAAAAACTCAAACAACTCACCATTCTTCAATTTGAACATGGAATTTTCACTCTGTGTTTCCTGGTTATGAATACAAATCAGTTCTCCGGATTCATAGGCAAAATCATTGATCAGTTTCAATAATTTATTTGACACAGTATAAGGAGCATGTGGAACTATAGACCCCCTTAATCCAATTCCTTTTAATTGTTCATACAGCATTTTTCCTTTATTAAAAACATCATTGGATCTATCGGGATGGAAGTCGAACAATTCAATAAATGTATAATACGCGATGCGGCTGTTCAATTTTATGTCAAACGACTGTGCATTATTCGATATGTCTCCAACAGCAACAATTCCATTGGCAACCATTTCCGCATCTGCAGCTTCCATTGCTGAAATTATTTCTGCCTCATCGGAATTCCGCATCGTAGAAACCTGCCTGAGGAACCCCGGAAGCTTTTGCTTTTCCGATAACTTTCCTTTCATGTGAGAAAGCTCAAGGTGGCAGTGTGCATTGATAAAACCCGGACATAACAAACCTTTAAAAATCTCGAGTTCCCCGTCCTTCTCAAAAATCTGAGTGCTGCTCTGAGGATCAATTGCCGGATCCAATACTTCAACAACTTTCCCTTCATCGTCAAGAATGAGAATCCCATCCTTTACCGGTGCTGATGAAATGGGAAAGATATAATCTGCCTTTAGAAAGCGCATAATCTGATTGTGAAAACAAATTGCGTTGTCAAATTTAGACCATTTTAACAGCTTAACTCATAATTTTAAAGATTAAAATCTTTCCTTGTCCACCAATGGCGATTCTTAGGAATTGATTCAATACAAGCCTCTTTAAATTCCCTACCTTTGTAAAATGAATGCCCATCCATCCAAACCAAATATCCGTGATTTGTCAAAACAAGACCTGGAAAACTGGTTCATAGAACAAGGTGAACAAAAATTCAGGGCCGTACAGGTATGGGAATGGTTATGGCAGAAAAGCGCAAGGACATTTGATGCGATGAGCAATCTTTCCAAAAGCCTCCGCGAGAAACTGCAGCAGAATTATTCATTGCCAGCGGTGAGTATTGATACTTTTCAGGTTAGTAAAGACCGCACGATAAAAAATGCGTTTAGATTATTTGACGGAAATATTGTAGAAGGTGTTTTGATCCCCACGGATTCCAGGATGACTGCCTGCGTCTCTTCTCAGGTAGGATGTAGTCTTACCTGTAAATTTTGCGCGACAGGAAAACTGGAAAGACTTCGAAACCTCAACGCGGATGAAATTTATGACCAGGTGGCCATCATCCGCGAACAGGCGTTGGCCAATTACAATATCCCACTTTCCAATATCGTATACATGGGAATGGGAGAACCCTTGCTCAACTACGCGAATGTTTTAAAAAGTATCGAACGCATCACTTCTCCGGATGGGTTAGGAATGTCTCCCCAAAGAATTACTGTTAGTACAGCAGGCATCGCGAAAATGATTCGCAAGTTAGGCGACGATGAAGTTAAATTTAATCTCGCCTTATCACTACATGCAGCGAATGAAACCAAGCGCAACCAGATCATGCCCATCAATGAAAGTAATTCTCTGGATGCACTGGCTGAATCTCTTAATTACTTTTATGATAAAACCGGAACACGTGTAACATTTGAATACATTGTGTTCAATGGCTTCAATGATTCACTGATTGACGCGAAAGAGCTGGAATCCTTTTGCAGAAAAGTGAAAGCTAAGGTGAACCTGATAGAATATAATCCTATTGATGGCGGTGATTTTACAAATGCCAAGGACGATAAAATTGATTCATTTAAAAATTACCTCGAAGATCACGGTATTATTGTAAACATCCGGAGAAGTCGGGGAAAAGACATTGATGCAGCATGCGGTCAGCTGGCAAATAAAAATGAACATGCAGTAGTGAAATTGAAAAAGTGAATTTTTCTTTTCTAAAAAAATAACGTAACTTCATTTTCCTTTTCATGCAGTTTTAGCATTCTTTATTTCACCCACAAAGTCAAACGAAACATGTCAGCAAAAAAACTACTCTCACTACTTTTCGTTTTGCACTCACTACAGGTATTTAGTCAATCCGATTCCCCATGCCAGGCACCTTTGCTGAATGTCAACGGAGATACCTGTGTATTTATTTCTTCGACAACTGCAGGAGCACTGTATCAGAACGATACCGCCAACGGAGGTACTCCTCCCTGCGCATTCCCGGGTTCACCGGATGTATGGTATGCAGTAGTGGTTCCCGCGTCAGGGGCAATCGCTTTTACTTCTGAAGCCGGAACAATCACAGATGGTGGTATGGCTGTCTATTCCGGGCCTTGCACACAACCTCAACTGATCGAGTGCGACGATGATGCTGCGGTAGGAATGATGGCTGTTGTAGACCGGTCAGATTTTAATCCGGGCGACACATTATATGTACGTTTCTGGAAAGCTGCCGGGAACGGTACAGGAACATTTTCGATTTGTGCTGTTGAATCACATTCCGATTGCCGTGTCGCTCAACAACTTTGTGAAACAACACACATCAATGGAAATGCCTATGGCCCGGGATCCAACCAGGATGCTTTTGCTTACTACTGTGATATCTCGGAATTTCAATCACACTGGTTTCGGTTTCGATTCTTAACCGCAGGCACATTTATTTTCAAACTCTTTCCCGATGCTATCGGAGCAGGTATTTATCCGGATTACGATTGGCTCATGTACCGAAGCCCCGGTCCCGGGTTTTGCAACACGTTTACATTACAAACAAGTCCGGATGTATGCAATGGCAGCAGCTCGATGGGAGCTTCAGGAGAAACAGGACTGGATCCGACCGGAACTTCAAATTCAGTTCCCGCAGGTCCGGGGAATCCATATTGCCCTGTATTGAATGTCAATGCCGGTGACGATTACTTCCTTCTGGTAAATAATTTCAGTACTTCCTCATCGGGATTCAACCTGACCATTGGTGGAACTGCCCTGCTGGATTGTTCCATTGAACCAACAACTGTTCCATCTTATCAATTTGAATCATCTCAAAAGGTCTTTCCTGTGCCTGCAAATGATCATGTCTGTTTTTTAATGCAAACCGGTTCCGGAAAGAACAAATACACTCTCAGCATTTTTAATCCTACAGGTGCAGAAATATTAACCGACGATCATCCTGATTCTTCAGGGTGGTGTATTAAAACAAATGGTCTTGGACATGGCTTCTTTTTTTACAGAATTAGTGATGGTTCAAACCAGGTAGTTTCAAAAGGAAAATTTATTGTCGATTAATCAGTTCAGGGTCAGGCCGGAGGAAAAACAGAAGCTGAGAATGGATTCTTAGAGCTAAGAAAAAAGTACGTATTTTCGTCCTCCTTCTATGTCCCAATCACTAACTGAAATCAAAGCGCCTATTGCAGCGGCAATGGACGAATTTGAACAGAAATTTCGCTCTTCCATGAAGAGCTCGGTTCCTCTGCTCGACCGGATTACGCATTATATCGTAAAACGAAAAGGCAAGCAAATGCGACCCATGTTTGTTTTTCTTTCTTCCGGTTTATTGGGACAGGTAAACGAACGCAGTCACCGGGCCGCAACATTGATCGAATTGCTTCATACCGCGACACTGGTTCATGATGATGTAGTGGATGATTCAAATGAACGTCGTGGCTTTTTTTCCCTGAATGCTCTGTGGAAAAACAAAATTGCCGTACTCGTTGGAGATTATTTACTGAGCAAGGGTTTGCTTTTATCGGTAAACAACAATGACCATGATCTCCTCAAAATTGTATCGGAAGCTGTTAGGGTCATGAGCGAGGGTGAATTGCTCCAGATCGAAAAAGCAAGACGACTTGATATCAGTGAAGATATTTACTTTGAAATCATCCGTCAGAAAACCGCTTCACTTATCGCTTCCTGTTGTGCCGGTGGAGCCTGTGCCTCAGGAGCCGAACAAGAAGACATCATCCGTATGCATTTGTTTGGAGAATGTATCGGAATGGCGTTTCAGATCAAAGACGATTTGTTTGATTACGGTCCGGACGGAATCATTGGCAAACCTACCGGAATAGACATTAAAGAAAGCAAAATGACTTTGCCTTTGATTCATGCACTGAACCAGGCAACCTACTCCGATAAGAAAAGGATCATCAACATTGTAAAGAACCACAATACTGACGATGTCAAAGTAAAAGAAGTCATTGCCTTTGTTAAAAAATCAGGTGGGATGGAATATGCCACAAAAAAAATGATGGAATTCCAGGAACAGGCTTTTCGTATTCTCGATTATTATCAGGAAAGTGTCTATAAAAATTCCCTGAAGGAACTCGTTCGTTATACAACTGAAAGAACACACTGACCGGAATGAGCTTCAATAAGTTTTACTACCTGATTTCCGCGCTCCTGATTTTTTTTTCAGCCTTTATTTATTTGTCACCCGGTTTTGTGACTCCCGATTTCATTTACCCGGAAAGAATTGATTCACTTTATGTCCGATTTCACTCGATGCAGGATCTGGAAGATTCTACAACCAACGATCCGAATGATATTCCGGAAGCTCATTACAACCCGTCCTCCCTTGGTCTCGAGTATTCTGAATTCAATGTGAATATTTCATGCGGACAATTAAGAGGCTGGTTTATAACGGCAGAGGATACACCGGCCAATACCATTTTTCTTATTCATGATTTGAATGAAAGTAAAATCAATTACCTCGACCATATTAAACAATTTCATGACCGTGGTTTTAATGTTTGCATGATGGACATGCGCGCACATGGCAACAGTGATGGAATTGAATTTTCCCCCGGCGAACCCGCTGTGCAGGATGTGAAACTGGTAATGGATACGCTTTTGTCAATCGAGGAAACCCATCATTTGATCATAATGGGAAAAGGTGTCGGAGCAGCAATTGCAACGCAAGCCGCGCTCTTTGACGGTCGTTGTGATGTGTTAGTCCTGGAAAGCCCATTCAGTGACCTGAACACCTATCTTGACAGATATGCTTATCAAAAATGGAGCTTACTAAAATCCCTTTGGAATCCCGTTTTCCGCAGGAAAGTGGAGATTTTGCTCCAATATCCAATTCAGGATTTAAATCTAAAATATCTGACAGCAAACATAAAGACACCAACCCTTTTCATCGCAATTCCCGATAATGACAGGGTTTTCACTACAGAAATCCTGTCAATCTATGAAACTTCGGCAGCACCACGAAAAGAACTATTTTTGGTGACACAAAGCGATACCGCGGATGTTGTGAATGGAAGAACGCTCTATTATAACCGGGTTTCCGAATTTATAAATGGAGCAATTCCAAAGAAGATTAAAAAAACCAAATACAAAAAACTGGCACTTCATGATTAGCAAAGAAACCATCGACCGGATTTTCAATACCGTGCGTATTGAAGAGGTGGTAGGTGATTTTGTTCCCCTCAAAAAAAGAGGAGTGAACCTGATCGGTCTTTGCCCCTTCCACAACGAAAAGACACCCAGTTTTAATGTCAACCCTGTCCGTAACATCTACAAATGCTTCGGCTGCGGGAAAGGTGGGAACGCGATCAATTTTGTAATGGATCACGAGCAGTACAGCTATCCTGAAGCACTGCGCTATCTTGCCAAAAAATACAATATTGAAATAGAAGAATCTCTTCCCGATCCGAAAGACGATCTTCTTCGCGATGAGAAGGAAAGTCTTTTTGTCATCAATACATTCGCGCAAAAATCTTTTTCAGAAATTTTATTCGATACCGAAGAAGGACGCGCCATTGGCCTGAGTTATTTCAAAGAACGCGGCTTTACAGAAGAAACTATCCGGAAATTTCAGCTGGGTTATGCGCTTTCTGAATGGAGCGCTTTCACGGACCTTGCATTGAAAGCTGGATACAAAGAAGAATTCCTCGAGAAAACCGGACTGACAATAAAAAACGACTCCGGAAAAAAGTATGACCGTTTCCGTGGTCGTGTGATGTTTCCGATTCACAACCTGAGCGGACGTGTCATTGGTTTTGGCGGACGAGTGCTGAAGAAAGATGAAAAGACGGCGAAATATGTCAATTCGCCGGAATCTGAAATCTATCACAAAAGTCAGTCGCTTTACGGAATTTACTTTGCAAAAAAAGCAATCGTTCAACGCGACAATTGCTATCTCGTAGAAGGGTATACAGATGTAATTTCATTGCATCAGTCGGGAATCGAAAATGTTGTTGCCTCCTCCGGAACTTCTCTTACCGTTGAACAAATCCGGCTGATTGGCAGATATACTAAAAATGTAACTGTACTCTATGATGGTGACGCTGCTGGGATCAAAGCCTCGCTTCGCGGTATCGATCTTATTCTTGAAGAAGGATTAAATGTCAAAGTGGTACTGTTCCCAGATGGCGATGACCCGGATTCCTATAGCCGCAAACACAGCCACAGCGAGCTGCTTGATTTCGTAAATACAAACGCGAAGGATTTTGTTGTCTTCAAAACCGGATTGCTGCTGGATGAAGTAAAAAATGATCCTGTTCGTAAAGCCGGATTGGTCCGTGATGTAGTTGAAACCATTGCAAAAATTCCGGATCCCATTATTCGCTCGATGTATCTGAAACAATCGAGTGCGATGATGGATATCCAGGAAAGCTTGCTGATTGCGGAATTGAATAAAATCCGCCGGCAACAGCTGAAAAAAGATATCCCTGTCCAGGATGCCGAGGAACTATTGCCGGAAATTCTTCTTCCAAGCCGGCAGCAGACAGAAGAATTATCAACTGAAATCCAGGAGAAAAATATTATTCGTCTGCTCTTTTATTTTGGAAATCACGACTTACACTTTTATGATGAAGTAGAAAATCCTGATCGTCCGGGACACAAGGATATTACGGATACAGTTGTTCGTGTTTCGCGTTATATCGTCGATGAGATCGCTCATGATGATCTTGTTTTTGAACATCTTGTTTACGACCGGATCTTAAAAACCTATACTCGGCTTGTCAACGAACCAGGCGATATCGATGTTCAGATTTTTCTGAATTCAGAGGATCCGGAAGTGAGCGAATTGGCAGTTGAACTTCTCAGTTCAAGATATCTCCTGAGCGAAAACTGGGAGTCGATGCACAAAATTATTGTACCTGTCGAAGAAGATATTCTGAAAGACGCTGTGGAAAAATCAGTCTTCCATCTGAAGAACAAAAAAGTTCTCAAGATGATCGAAGAAAATCAGAAAAAAATAAAAGAAGCTCACGAAGCAGGAGGCGATTTCACCGAACTGATGGAAATGCACAAGAAACTTGAATCCGTTAAAATGGAAATTTCAAAGTTGCTGGGGATTGATATACTCAAGTAGTGGTTAGTGCTTAGTGGTTAGTGGTTAGTGGTTAGTGCTTAGAATATAAACCACTTCGAACATTGAACCTCGAACTTTATTCCTCCATTTTCCCTACAAACTTCTTACTGCCCGTAATCATTTTCAGATTGGCTACTTCCATATCTGTCAGGAATCTCCATCTGCCACGTGGTAAATCTTTTTTCGTAAGGCCTGCAAAAATAACGCGGTCGAGTTTTTTTACGGTGTAACCGAGATGTTCAAAAAGTCTTCTGACAATCCTGTTTTTTCCACTGTGCAATTCTACTCCGAGAATTGATTTGTCATCGGTGGTAAAAGCGATATCATCAACTTTCACAAAACCATCTTCCAGTTTTATTCCTTCAGCGATCGCGTCGAGGTCACTTGATTTCAGCGATCGGTCGAGTTCAACCTGATAAACTTTCTGTACCTCAAAGCTGGGATGTGTCAGCTTTCTGGCAAGATCACCATCATTGGTGAAAAGCAAAATGCCGGTAGTATTCCTGTCGAGACGACCAACCGGATACACTCTTTCTTTTCCGGCATTGGCGATCAGACTCATTACAGTTTTCCGTTCTTCCGGATCATCTGTTGTGGTGATAAAATCTTTGGGTTTATTTAAAAGAATGTATACCAGACGTTCTCCGCGTAAAGTTTCGTTGTTGTATTTTACAACATCTCCGGGTTGAACTTTATAGCCCATTTCTGAAACTACTTCTCCGTTTACCGTGATAACACCTGCTTTAATCATTTCATCCGCTTCGCGTCTTGAGCAGATACCTGCATTCGAGATAAATTTATTCAGACGTGTCAGGCCTTCATCAGCAGCAGTAACTTTTGGTTTCTTCGGACCTTTTTCAAACTTACCCGATTTTTTTCTGTCGCCATAAAACTCATGGCTTTCTTTGCGGTTCCACTTCTTGGTATCGGCTCCTTCTTCTTCTTTTCTTTTGAATGATTCATCGCTTCTTTTTCCACGATAGCCGTTGCGATTGTCTTCATTTTCTCCGCGACTGATACGTGGCCGCGGGGAACTGCTTTCATCTCTCTTCACTCCACTGAAAGATTTGCGCTCCCCTGTTCTTCCTGCAGGTCTTTCTCTTTTTTCAGGAGAAAACTTCTTTTCCTCCCTTGCATCACCTTCTTCAGATCGTGAAGGGTAATCATCTTTGCGTTTGGAATCTCTTCTTAAATATGAACCCTCTCCTGAACTTTTTTTATCGAATCGTTCTGCCGGAGCATCACCTCTTCTTTTGAATGGACGTTCATCTCTGTCACGTGACTCACGTTTGACTGGTCTTTCAGGACGGGATGTACTTTCGTCTCTTTGCTGGTACGGACGTTTTTCACGGTCAGCATTGTCCATTCTCTTTTGATACGGACGCTTTCCATCATTCCCGCCTTCAGTTCTTTTTTGATATGGCCTCTTGCCGCGCTCTTCCGAATCGCCGCGTTTCTGAAAAGGTCGCTTTTCACGATCTCCTTCTTTACGGTCACGAAAATCTTTGGATGCCGGTCGGGCAGAACGTGAAAACGGCTTGTCATCACGAGAATCTTCTCTTTTGAAAGGACGCTCAGATCGCTCAGGACGTGAACTTCTGTCAAAGGATTTCTCCCGTCCGGGAGCTGAATCTGATGATTTTTTAAAACGTGATGGCCTTGCAGGACCTGATTTGAAGGTTTTCTTACCCGGCCTTGATCCACCACTATTCCCCCTGCGAGCCCCAGGCCCCGACTTTCTGAACTTACCCATTTTTTGTTGCTAAGCCGCGAAGGTACGAAAAAAAGGGGAAGCAACGTAGCGAGTTGGTTGTTAGCTGGTTAGTTGTTGGTGCTTAGTGCTTGGAGGTTAGAGGTTAGTTGTGTTGTTAAATCAAAAACAAAAGCGGAACAACTACTAAGAAATTAAGATAGAAATCACTTGAGTTGGTATACAATCCTAACCACTAAGCACTAAGCACTAAGCACTAAGCACCAACCACTAAGCACTAAGCACCAACCACTAAGCACTATCTTCCAACTAGCACATCGGATAAAAAGCATCCACAATATGTTCTATGGATGTATATTGTTCATTGGTGATGACAATCATGATATCGAAACGGCCTTCTTTTTCGGGGAAAACGGTTTTGACAAATTCGTCCGCGGCTTTGATGATTTGTTTTTGTTTTTTGATTGGAACTAAAAGCGATGGATCACTAAGATATGCGGAGATTCTTGTTTTCACTTCTACGAAAACCAGCATTCCTTCATCCTCCGCAACGATATCCACTTCTGCTCTGTCGAAACTGTAGTTCTGCCGGTGAATGTGATACCCTTTTTTACGAAGATACTCACAGGCAAGCAATTCGCCTTTTTTACCCAGTTCCTTATCCTTCGTACTCATGACTGAAATTTCAATTCCATTTTATCAGTCACCTTTAACGTGGCTTCACGACCGAAGATCAAAGGATAATTATTGGGAATATGGCCCGAAGGAAAACCGTAGAGCACCGGATAGGTATATTCAGCGACAGCTTCATGAATAATTTCTTCAGCGGTTTTACCAAAAGGGATTTCATTGTCGCGCATATCGCTCATTCCTCCCACAATCAATCCCGCAAGGTTCGAAAGCTTACCTCCTCTTTTCAGATTCATCATCATTCTGTCGATGTGATAGAGATATTCGTCCAGGTCTTCCAGAAAAAGAATTTTTCCCGTTGTGTCGATATCGGAAGGAGTTCCTGATAGCGAATAAAGTATTGACAAATTCCCTCCAACCAGTTCACCTTTCGCGCTTCCCTGGCGGTTTAGTTTTTCAAGAGCGGGTTGTTGTTTGGATGAAGTATAACGGAGCGACTGTCCGAACAAAGTATCTTTCAATACTGACAAACAATTGGGACTTAATTTTGGAATGTTCAATGACATCGGTGCATGAATCGTTTCAACTCCGAGTTTGTGCAGATGTGAATGCAACACGGTAATATCACTGAAACCAATCAGCCATTTTGGATTCTTTAAGAATCTCTTGAAATCGATGCGGTCTACAATTCGCACGGTTCCATATCCTCCTCTGGCAAACAGGATGGCCTGTACATTCTTGTTATTCAGGGCACTCTGCAAATCAGCAGATCTTTCTTCATCGGTTCCTGAAAACTGATTTTGAAACTTATAGAGATTCTTTCCGAATTTAACCTGCAATCCCCAGGATTCAAGGATGTCAACTGCAGGTTTTACCTCGGCTTTGTTTACTTTTCGGGCAGTGGAAACAATCATTACTGTGTCGCCAGGCTTAAGGTAGGGCGGTCGGATCATATTCTTATCTTTGCGGCGAAAATATCGGTAAAAAGCTTTAGCCTGAACGTATCTTCCAATATTTCACACACAAAATATCCTTCATATCCTAAAACCGGAACCAAACGAGCAATCGTTTATTCCGGGGAATGAATAAAAAAAGAATCCTGAATGTCCCGTACACTTGTCACCGCTGCTCTCCCCTATGCCAATGGGCCCGTTCATATCGGACACCTCGCCGGCGCCTATCTTCCTGCGGATATATACGTCCGGTATCTTCGCGCAAACGGTGAGGATGTAAAATTCATTTGCGGTTCTGATGAACACGGAGTTCCGATCACTCTAAGAGCAAGGAAAGAAGGAATTACACCACAGGAAGTCGTCGACAAGTATCATTCGATCATTAAAAAAAGTTTCGCGGATTTCGGGATCAGCTTTGATATCTATCACCGGACATCAGAAAAAATTCATCACGAAACAGCGGCGGCGTTTTTCAAAAATTTATACGACAAAAAAATATTTACCGCAGGAAGAAAGTGAACAGTATTTCGACGAAGAAGCTCAGATGTTTCTTGCCGACCGTTATATTGTTGGAACTTGTCCGAATTGCGGAAACACCAATGCATACGGTGATCAATGTGAAAAATGCGGAAAGAGTCTGAGTCCGCGTGACCTGATTAATCCACATTCACAACTCAGCGGCAAAGCTCCAGTGCTTAAAAAAACAAAACACTGGTATTTGCCTTTAGACACCATGCAGAAAGACTGGCTGGACAGCTGGATCAGAAGTCATGAAGGCGATTGGAAAAACAACGTCTTTGGTCAATGTAAATCCTGGCTCGATCAGGGTCTCCAGCCACGTGCTGTCACACGTGATCTCGAATGGGGAGTGCCTGTTCCATTAGCTGAAGCAAAAGGAAAAGTACTGTACGTCTGGTTTGACGCTCCGATCGGTTATATCTCAGCAACCAAAGCCCTTTTCGCCGGCACTTCAAAACCGAACGACTGGGAATTGTATTGGAAAAATAAAGACACACGTCTGATTCAGTTTATCGGGAAAGACAATATCGTTTTCCACTGCATCATTTTTCCCGCAATGCTGAAAGCACACGGGGAGTTTATTCTTCCTGAAAATGTTCCGGCAAACGAATTTCTGAATTTGGAAGGAGATAAAATTTCTACCTCCAGAAACTGGGCTGTATGGTTGCACGAATATCTGCAGGAATTTCCGGGGAAACAGGATGTTCTCCGTTACACACTTACCGCTACAGCTCCTGAAACAAAAGACAACGATTTTACATGGAAAGATTTTCAGGCCAGAAACAATAGCGAACTGGTCGCTATCCTTGGAAACTTTGTAAACCGCACTTTGGTTCTCACACAAAAATATTATTCAGGAAAAGTTCCGGCACATAGTGAACTGAGAGAGGATGACAAAGCCTGCATCCAGGCCATGAAAGATATTCCAGAAAAAATTAAAGAGAATATTCTTGGTTATCGATTCCGGGAAGCTTTGTTTGAATTGATGAACCTTGCGCGCACTGGTAACAAATACCTCGCGGACAATGAACCCTGGAAATTGCAGGCAACTGATCCAAAGCGCGTTGAAACTGTGCTTTACATCTCTCTGGAAATCACAGCATATCTCGCGCAATTGATGGAGCCATTTCTTCCATTTACTTCAGCGAAATTGCTGGCAATGCTGAATCTGAAAAAACAAGCCTGGAAAGATTTTCTGGGTAAACAATTGTTATCTGCCGGACATCAGCTGAACGAACCTGCACTCTTGTTTGAAAAAATCGAAGACCCTGCTATGGAGCAGCAATTGCAGAAACTGGCAAATTCCAAAGCGGAGAACTTAAAAGCAAATCCTGTCGTGAACCCGGCAAAAGCGTCAACTTCATTTGATGATTTTCAGAAAATGGATATTCGTGTCGGCACCATTCTTAGCGCTGAACGTGTTCCAAAAACAGATAAACTTTTAAAACTCACCATCGACACCGGTATTGATCAACGAACTGTTGTTTCCGGCATCGCCAATTATTATGCTCCCGAAAATATCATCGGGCAACAAGTCACGATTCTTGTCAATCTCGAACCTCGAAAAATCAAAGGCATCGAATCACAAGGAATGATTTTAATGGCGGAAAACAGTCAGGGAGAACTTGCATTCGTTGCTCCTGTGAAAGGGATGGAGAATGGCGGCTCTGTAAAGTAGGTTCAGAAGAAATCAGATTATGCGCTTTCTTTTTTCCGATATGGTCGAATGATTAATCGGATAGCGCGATCATAACTGAAATAATTCCAGATCCAATTGATCAGAACTACGAGTCGGTTGCGAAAGCCCACTAAAAGCATGAGATGAATAAACAACCAGGCGATCCATGCGGGAAAACCCTTGAGGTGTGTAAATTTTAAATCCGCGACAGCACGACTTCTGCCGATGGTGGCCATTGTTCCTCTGTCGGTATAGCGAAACGCTTTCCATTTCTTTCCTTCAGCCAGATTCAGGTTTGCTGCCAATTGTTTTCCCTGTTGCATGGCCACGGGCGCAAGCATTGGATGAGACGTTCCATCTGCAGCTACTATCGCCGCTACATCTCCGATCGCGAAAATATTTTCTGAGCCTTTAACTTTGTTGTATTCGTCAGTAAGGATGCGATTCCCCCGGTTGTAATTGGATGCATCCAAACCGATGATTCCGTTTCCCATCACTCCCGCTGTCCAGATCAGTGCTTTCGATTTCAAAATTTCTCCTGAGCTTAAAAACGCTTCTTTGCCATTGTACCTTTCGAGTTTTACTCCTGTCAAAATTCGTATGCCCAATTGTTCAAGCTGTTTGTGCGCGTTTCTTGAGGCGTATTCAGACATTACATTGAGAACTTTATCGGAAGCATCAACGAGTGTAATGTTCATCAATGAAAGATCCAGTTCCGGGTAATCATTGGGCAAAACGTGATTTCTTAATTCTGCCAGAGCTCCTGCAATTTCAACTCCTGTGGGTCCTGCTCCTGCAACAATAAAATTCATCAGACTTTTCTTTTCTTCCACATCCCTGCTTAGCAATGCCGCTTCAAAATTTTGCAAAATAAAACTCCTCATGTCCAAAGCATCAGTCACTGATTTCAGGGAAAGAGAATTTTCCTGGATTTCTTTCATCCCGAAATGATTCGTCTTGGAACCTGTCGCGAGAACAAGAATATCATAAGGAAGAATGCCAATGGAAGTGTGTACACTATTGATAGCAGGTTCAACCTTATCAACTTCCGCGACACGAAAAGTCACATTCATTTTTCGCCTGAAAATTTTTCGCAAAGGATAAGCGACCGAATCCGGTTCTAAACCACCTGTAGCCACCTGATAAAGCAAAGGCTGAAATGTGAGATAGTTTTGCCTGTCCAGAACCAATACTTCGTATTTCCGGGAATCCAAACGGCGTCCAATTTCAATTCCTCCAAAACCGGAACCCACAATCAGCACCCTTTTTCGGGCCTTTTCTTTGTTAAAAATATCCATTTAATGGCCTGATTTTAAAACGAATGAAATGAAAAAAGCAAAAGAATGCTCAAAATTAGGGGGAAAAACACCCTCTTTCCCAAAAGCTCATGAATAAAAGAGATTAATTGAGAAAACACTGGGGCTTTTTGAAGAATTTTCGTATGTTTGCATTCGAATTTAAGGAGATAATAGAAGGGGACGATAGTCCCCTTTTTTATTGATCGATTATGAGCCTGAACGAACAGATTATTGCATTGGTACAAGAAAAAATTGCCGGAACGGAGACCTTCCTCGTGGATGTCAAAGTGAGTCCGTCAAAAGTGATTGTGCTGATCGACCATCCCAATGGAGTAAAAATTGAGGATTGTGTGGCAGTATCCCGTTTTCTTCAGGATTCACTGGACTCAACGGATGTCTTTGAAAAACATGAATTGGAAGTCGGTTCACCCGGAATGGAAGAACCTCTGAAAGTACTTCAGCAGTACAACAAACGTATCGGAAAAAATGTCAATGTCGTAACCTTTGACGGCCTCCGCCACACAGGTGTCCTCAAAGCAGCTTCCAATGATGGAATTGAACTAGAAGAAACCATCATTGTGAAAGAAGGCAAGAAAAAAGAAAAACAGATTCAACAAATAACTATACCATTCTCTAACATCAAAGAAACAAGAGTCATCTTCTCTTTCAACAAAATCATTTGATCAAAATGAAAAAGACCTTACCCGGTAAGAATGAGCACACTGAATTGGTGGAAGCATTCTCTGAATTCAAAGACCTGAAGAATATCGACCGCGCCAGCATGATGAGCATCCTCGAGGATGTTTTCAAAAACATGCTTAAGAAAAAATATGGCACTGCTGATAATTTTGACATTGTCATCAACACCGACAAAGGTGATCTTCAAGCCCTGCGTAATCGTTTGATCGTTGAAGACGGCACTGTTGAAGATCCAAGTACTCAGATTGAATATTCTGAAGCGGTGCGTATTCAGCCCGACTTTGAAGTAGGCGAAGAAGTATCTGAAGAAGTTCGTTTCATGGATTTCGGTCGTCGTGCAGTACTTGCCGCTCGTCAGAACCTCATGGCACGTGTTCAGGAACTTGAGAAAGAAGGAATTTTCCGCAAATACAAAGATCGTGTTGGTGAAATCATCACCGGTGAAGTTTACCAGACCTGGAAAAAAGAAACACTCATCATGGATGATGATGGCAATGAACTAATCATGCCTAAATCTGAACAAATTGGCAGTGATTTCTTCAAAAAAGGAGATAGCGTTCGTGCAGTCGTATTGCGTGTTGAAATGATCAATGGAACACCAAAGATTATTTTGTCACGTACTTCTCCACTCTTCCTCGAAAAATTATTCGAACTGGAAGTACCTGAAGTATTTGACGGACTGATTACGATTAAGAAAATTGTCCGTGAACCGGGCGAGCGCGCGAAAGTAGCTGTTGAAAGCTACGACGACAGGATCGATCCTGTTGGAGCCTGTGTGGGAATGAAAGGTTCTCGTATCCACGGAATTGTTCGTGAATTAAGAAACGAAAATATCGACGTCATTAATTTCACAACAAACAGTCCGCTCTTTATCTCCCGTGCATTGGCACCGGCTAAAATCACTTCCATTAAACTGGATGACGAGAAAAAACGCGCTTCTGTATTCCTGAAACCCGACCAGGTTTCCCTGGCTATCGGAAAAGGCGGTCATAACATCAAACTTGCAGGAAAGCTGACAGGTTATGAAATCGATGTATATCGTGATACGGATGACGACAGCGAAGACGTTGATCTGGATGAATTTGCAGATGAAATCGAACCATGGATCATCGATGAGCTGAAGACCATTGGTTGCGATACAGCGAAAAGCGTTCTTGAATTGCCGATCGAAGATCTTGTGAAAAGAACAGATCTGGAAGAAGAAACAATCAAGGAAGTAGTTCGCATTTTAAGATCAGAATTTGAATAAAACGGCGGAATGGACACATGACAAAGTCCATTCTTCCACTCTCAATAAATTACTACCTTGCACAAGCCCAAAAAATTGGCTTGGTGTAAGAAGACACACCTTATGGCAGAAGCAGAAAAGACGATCCGATTAAGTAAAGCGATTAAGGAATTCAATCTGAGCCTTGATCACATCGTGGAATTCCTTACAAAAAAGGGATTCTCGATAGAAAGCAACCCCAATACCAAGTTGCCCGGGGATGCTTATGCTTTGCTGATGAAGGAATTCCAGGGCGATAAAAGCGCTAAAGAAGAAGCGCAACAGCTTTCCCAGACTAAACTTCGTAAGGACACTCCTGTCGTTCTTGACGCTGAAGGATCCAAAAAATCCGGCACAAAGAAAGATGATGAATCTTCCGAAATACTCATCAAAAACATGAGTGTCGCGGATTATCTGAAGGAAGAAAAACCTAAGAAAAAAGAAGAAGCGAAAGCTGAAAAGCCTGCCAAAGCAAAAGAAGCTGAACCTGAAGTTACCAAAGTCGCGGTTGATAAAGTCGAAGGACCAAAAGTACTCGGCAAAATAGAAATCGAAGACGAAGCTTCTAAAGCTGAGAAAAAGAAAAAAGCAGCCACCAAGAAAAAAGCTGAAACAGCTGCCGCTCCTGAAGAAGAAGCTCCTGTTAAAGCTAAAGAGGAAGAAGAAAAGCCTGCGAAGAAGGTTGTCAAAAAGAAAAAAGAAGAAACGATTGAAGAAGCTCCTGTAGCAGAAAAACCAATTGCTCCTGTTCAGGAAGAAATTGAAATTCCTGCTCCTGTAGCAGAAATACCTCCTGTTGCTGAAGTTACCCCTGAAGCAGAACCTGCTGCACCTGAAATTACTCCTGAAGAACCGGAAGCTCCTTCCGAACCTCAGAAAGATGAAATTCACCGTGTGCGTTTTGATAAGCTGAGCGGTCCAACAGTTCTTGGAAAAATTGATTTGCCTGTTGATCCACCGAAACGCAAACCGGTTGCTTCGTCTACCGGTTCAGTGGATGACAAGAAAAAGAAAAGGAAACGTACCGACCGCAAAGCGGGCGGACAACCGGTTCCTTCTGATAAACGTGAACAACAACGTGGACCCGGAACATCCGGACCTCCACGTCATCGTCCGGCTGCAGGATCCAAACCCACAGAAAAAACAGAACCTACTGAAAAGGAAATTCAGGATCAGATCAAAGCGACTCTGGCACGACTCAGCAGTGGTGGTAAATCCCGTTCTTCTAAAATGCGTAAAGCCCGTCGTGATGAACGTGCGGAAGTAAAACGTGAAAAAGCAGAAGAACAAGCAGGGAATAAAACTATTAAAGTCACTGAATTCGTTACTGCAAACGAGTTGGCAAAACTGATGGATGTACAGGTTACGGAAGTAATCTCCACCTTCATGTCGCTCGGTATGTTTGTATCCATCAACCAGCGACTGGATGCTGAGGCATTACGTGTCGTGGCTGAAGAATTCGGATTCGCTGTAGAATTCGTTTCAGCGGAAGTACAGGAAACAATTGGTACGGAAGAAGACCTTCCGGAGGATTTAAAACCACGCTCACCGATTGTTACCGTCATGGGACACGTTGACCATGGTAAAACATCTCTCCTTGACTATATCCGTAAAGCCAATGTAATTGCCGGTGAAGCAGGTGGTATCACCCAGCACATCGGAGCCTATTCCGTAAAATTGGAAAATGGTAAGACAATCACTTTCCTTGATACTCCCGGTCACGAAGCCTTTACAGCGATGCGTGCACGTGGTGCCAAAGTTACCGACGTTGCGATCATCGTGATTGCTGCCGATGATAACGTGATGCCACAAACCATCGAAGCGATCAATCACGCTCAGGCGGCGAATGTGCCAATGGTTTTCGCGATCAACAAGGTGGATAAACCGGATGCCAATCCGGAAAGGATCAAAGAACAACTTGCGAAAATGAACATCCTTGTCGAAGACTGGGGTGGAAAATATCAGTGTCAGGAAATTTCCGCTAAAAAAGGAATGAATGTCGAAGCTCTTCTTGAAAAAGTATTGCTCGAAGCGGAACTCCTCGAACTCAAAGCAAATGCCAACCGCCGTGCGAACGGAACCGTGATCGAGTCCATGCTTGATAAAGGTCGTGGTTATGTAATGACAGTTCTGATTCAGGGCGGTACTTTACACGTTGGAGACGTTATTCTTGCCGGCTGTTACAGCGGTAGAGTAAAAGCCTTGTTCAACGAACGTGGTTTCCGTATCAAGGAAGCGGGCCCTGCAGCTCCTGCACAGGTCTTAGGTATGACAGGCGCGCCCCAAGCAGGCGATCTGTTCAACGTGATGGAAGATGAACGCGAAGCACGCGACATCGCCAACAAACGTTTGCAACTCCAGCGTGAGCAGGGTATCCGTACTCAGAAACACATTACACTGGATGAGATCGGTCGTCGTTTGGCTATCGGAAACTTCAAGGAGCTGAATGTAATTGTAAAAGGTGACGTGGACGGTTCTATCGAAGCGCTCGCGGATTCTCTCCTCAAACTTTCTACTCCGGAAATCCAGATCAACATTATTCACAAATCTGTTGGAGCGATCACGGAATCAGATGTACTTCTTGCTTCCGCATCCAACGCGATCATTATCGGATTCCAGGTTCGTCCTTCTGTCAATGCACGTAAACTCGCGGAAACAGAACAGATCGAAATCCGCCTCTACTCCATCATTTACGACGCGATCAACGAATTGAAAGCGGCAATGGAAGGTATGCTTGCTCCGGAATTCCAGGAGAAAATCGTCGGCAACATCGAAATCCGCGACATCTTCAAGATCCCGAAAGTGGGAACCATTGCAGGATGTATGGTACTCGACGGAAAAGTATCCCGCAATACCAAGGTGCGTGTCGTTCGCGACGGTATCGTTGTCTTCTCCGGCGAACTGGCTTCACTCAAACGTTTCAAAGACGATGTGAAAGAAGTTTCCGCAGGTTACGAATGCGGATTGAGCGTCCACAACTTCCAGGATCTGAAAGTTGGCGATGTCATCGAAGGATACGAACAGGTAGCAGTCAAACGGACTTTGGCTTAAACCAAAATATTTACTCAGACAAAAGGGTCGTCGCGTTGATGACCCTTTTTTATTGAGGAATATTGATTGTTGATTTTAGATTGCTGATTGTAGATTGGCCGCACAAGGATATATTCTACCCTGATAAAATTCAAAAAGCCTCAGCTCCGTCCCCCGTCCCTCGTCCCCCGTCCCTTTTTTAATTGCTGATTGTAGATTTTTGATTGTAGATTGATAGCACCCGGATAGATTCTACCCTGAATTAAAACTCCAAAGACCCCAGCTCCGTCCCTCGCCCCTCGTCCCCCGTCCCTTTTTTAATTGCTGATTGTAGATTGCTGATTGTAGATTGATCGCATTTGGAAGACTTCTGCAATCAATTAAAATTCCAAAAGCCTCAGCTCCGTCCCTCGTCCCTTGTCCCCCGTCCCTTATTTCAATAATGGAAGTTTAACCTCATCCGGAACAACAAAAGTGGTAGGATATTTTCCCTCCAGTTCCTTGATTAATTTCTGTGCTTCGTAACGATTTCTGAAATCACCCACACGCACTTTAAAATTGGGTTGCTGATAAGTGAGATAAGCGGGAATATCAGGGTAACGTGAATTGAAATCCAGTTTTACTTCTGATGCTTTGGGGCGATTGCCTCCAAAATAAATCTGCACCCGAAAACCGGGCATGCTTTGCTTTTCAAGATTGATTTGTTTTTGTCTTTCGATCAATTCATCCAAACGTGGATCTCTGGTGATCCGGATGGAACTATCGGAATTGGCAGTAGTAATTGTTTTCTGAGCGGATGCCGAAGAAAACAGACCAAGAAAACAAATGAAAAAAAGCAGACGCGACATGATTCTTTTTCTGTTGTACAAATTAATGGAAAAATTCCGGTGCCGACAAGGTTGAAAAACAATACCTCCAAAACTGACTCTAAAGGAAACATTCCATTGTTTAAGAACGCCAATTTCAGGAACTAAACATTATTTTTGATCTATGAATATCGAAAGCCTCCGTTCCTATTGTATCAAAAAACCCTTCGTAACGGAAGAATTCCCTTTTGATGAGGTGACCCTGGTCTTCAAAGTACTGAACAAGGCATTTTTGCTGACCGGTCTGGATGAACCCGAATTGAAATTCAATGTGAAATGTGATCCTGAAAAAGCCATTGAACTACGCGAACAATACACCTGTGTACAGCCGGGATTTCACATGAACAAAAAACACTGGAACACTATACACGACGACGGTAGCGTCCGCGATCAATTACTCAAGGAATGGATAGACCACAGCTACGAAATGGTAATTGCTGGGATGTCAAAGAAGGATCAG